>JAAZEB010000056.1 GCA_012512505.1 Armatimonadota bacterium
CACCAGGCCAACGTGCGGATCATGGACGCCGCGGCCCGCCGTCTGGGGATCCCAGCGGAGCGCGTGGTTTCGGACGTCCACCGCTGCGGCAACACCTCCGCCGCGTCGATCCCGATCGCCCTGGACGAGGCCCGCCGGCAGCAGCGCGTCAAAGACGGCGACACCATGGTCTTCGTCGGCTTCGGGGCGGGGCTAACCTGGGCTGCCGCGGTACTGCGTTGGGGCAACACCCCGGGTATGGCGCACCCAGAGGACGCCACGGCCGGCCCCAAGGCGTCGTCGTGAGGCGCCCAGCGACACACCACCACCGGAGCCAGCCATCGTCATGAGCAAGATTGCCTTCCTGTTTCCCGGACAGGGCGCCCAGCGCGTCGGCATGGGCCAGGACCTCTACGAGGCGTTCCCGGCCGTGCGCCGCTGGCTGGAGGCGGCCGGGGCCGCCGCCGGCATAGACCTGACGCGCCTGTGCTTCACGGGGCCGGATGAGGAACTCACCCGCACCAGCAACGCCCAGCCGGCGCTGCTGGCGGTCAGCGTCGCGGCGCTGATCGCCCTCGAGGGGGAACCGGGCGAGGCGGCCCCCGCGACCGACGCCGGGCGGGTGCAGCCCTACTGCTGCGCCGGCCTGTCGCTGGGAGAGTACACCGCCCTGGTGTGTGCCGGGGCACTGGCGGCCACAGACGCGGTGCGCCTGGTGCGCCAGCGCGGACTCTTCATGGAAGAGGCAGGCGCGGCTACCGGCGGCACCATGGCCAGCATCCTGGGGCTAGACCGACCCACCGTGGACGCGCTCTGCCGCGATGCCGGCGGGGTCGTGGTCGGCGCCAACTACAACGCCCCGGGCCAGATCGTCATCTCGGGTGATCCGGCCGCCGTGGCACGCGCTGCGACGCTGGCCAAGGAACGCGGCGCTCGGCGCGTGCTCCCGCTGAACGTCAGCGGCGCCTTCCACTCGCCGTTGATGGAGCCGGCGGCGACGCGGCTGGCAGCCGAACTAGCCCAGACGCCGATTGCCGACGCGCGTCTTCCCGTGGTGGCGAACGTGACCGGCGACTACGTGCGCACCGCTGCGGAGATCCGCAGCGCCCTGGAACGGCAAGTGACCGGCAGCGTGCTGTGGGAAGACTCGATCCGCCGCATGGCCGCCGACGGGGTGACTACGTTCGTGGAGGTCGGCCCGGGGCAGGTGCTGTCGGGATTAGTGCGGCGCATTGTGCCGGAGGCACGCGTGCTGCAGGCAGGCGATACCGCCGGGGTGACGGCGGTCCGTGAGTTACTGAAGACCAACGGGTGAATGATGAAGCTTACCGACAAGATCGCGATCATCACCGGCGCCGGGCGTGACGGCAAGGGGATTGGCCGCAGCATTGCTCGCGCCATGGCCGCAGAGGGCGCGCGTGTCGCCGTGGCTAGCCGCACGGAGGCCAACGCGTTGGCAGTAGCCCAGGAACTGCGCGACGAAGGCTATGAGGCGCTGGGCCTTGCCTGCGACGTTGCTGATGCCGCCTCCGTCGATGCAATGGTCAAGACGGTCATCGAGGCCTGGGGGCGCATTGACGTGCTGGTGAACAACGCCGGCATCACCCGCGACGGCCTGGTCCTACGGATGAAAGAGGAGGACTGGGACGCGGTCATCGACACCAACCTCAAGGGCACCTTCCTGTGCTGTAAGGCCGTGCTGCGGGTGATGGTGCGCCAAAAGAGCGGGCGGATCATCAACATGAGCTCGGTGATGGGGCAGATGGGCGCGGCCGGGCAGGTGAACTACTCGGCGGCGAAGGGCGCGATCATCACCTTCACCCGCTCGCTGGCCAAAGAGGTGGCCAGCCGAGGGATCCTGGTGAACGCGATCTCACCGGGCTTCATCGAGACGGTGATGACCCAGGAAGTGTCGGAGGAGGTCCGGCAGTGGTACCTGCAGCACATCCCGCAGCAGCGCTACGGCTCGCCGGAGGAGGTGGCGCGCGTGGCGGTCTTCCTCGCCAGTGACGACGCCTCCTACATCACGGGCCACGTCATCAACGTGGATGGTGGCCTCATTATGCAAACGCTCATTTAGAGTCTAGCGGAGTGCCGCAGCAATGCGGCTAGAACGCCCGATGGCTCGGGCACTCCGGCAACCCACCCGGGAGAGCAGCGGAGTGCCGCAGCAATGCGGCTTCCAGGGCCAGCATCGGCGGGCTTTTTTGGCATCATACCTACGTGAATGTGGGCAAGCAGACCCATCCAGACGAGGCCGGGCAGCCGGCCAGGGAGGAGCGAATGGACGTCTTCAGTCGGGTGAAACGAGTGATCATGGAGCAACTGAAGGTCAGCGAGGATGAGATCACCCGTGAAGCTACCTTTGATGAGCTGGGAGCGGATTCGCTGGCTAGGGTGGAGATGGTGATGGCGTTCGAGGAGGAGTTCTCGATTGAGATCCCGGACGCCGACGCGGAGAAGATCGACACCGTTGGCCGGGCGGTGAACTACATCGAAGCCAAAGCGGCTGCGTAAGAGAGATTATGGCTGAGCGCAGAGTCCTGATCACCGGGCTGGGGGTTCTCACCCCGCTCGGCAACACGGTGGCGGAGTTCTGGGAGGGCCTGAAGGCCGGGCGGTCGGGCGTGGGGCCGATCACCCACTTCGATGCCTCGAAGTTTACCACGCGCTTCGCGGCAGAGGTGAAGGGCTTCAACCCCGAGGCGTACATGGAGCGGCGCGATGTCCGCCACATCGATCCGTTCGCCCAGTATGCCATCGCCGCGGCCAAGCAGGCTGTGGCCGACGCCGGCCTGCAGATCACGCCGGAGAACGCCGAGCGCGTGGGGGTGCTGATCGGCTCCGGCATCGGGGGGATCTCCACCTGGGAAGAGCAGCACAGCGTTTACCTGAACCGCGGCCCCAGTCGGATCAGCCCCTACTTTGTGCCGATGATGATCTGCAACATGGCCTCCGGGCAGGTTTCGATCGCCCTCGGCGCCAAGGGACCGAACACAACGGTGGTCACCGCCTGCGCCACCGCCTCGCACGCTATCGGCGACGCGATGGCGATCATCCGGCGCGGCGACGCCGAGGTGATGATCGCGGGTGGCAGCGAGGCGGCAATCACCCCGATGGGGGTGGTTGGGTTCTGCGCCGCCCGTGCCCTCTCCACCCGCAACGACGATCCCCAGCGCGCCAGCCGTCCGTTCGACCGCGACCGTGACGGGTTCGTGATGGGCGAAGGCGCGGGGATACTGGTGCTGGAGAGTGAAGAGCACGCCCGGGCGCGCGGAGCCCAGGTGTATGCCGAGGTGGCTGGCTACGCCATGACGGGCGACGCCTACCACATCACCGCGCCAGCCCCCGGCGGCGAGGGAGCAGCGCGAGCCATGGCGCTAGCGCTGAAAGATGCCCGGTTGGCGCCCACTGACGTGGACTACATCAACGCCCACGGCACCTCGACGCCCCCCAACGATGCCGTGGAGACCGCCGCCATCAAGCAGGTGTTCGGTGACCACGCCTACCGGCTGATGGTCTCCTCGACCAAGTCGATGATCGGCCATCTGCTCGGCGCCGGCGGCGGGGTGGAGGCGGCCGTGTGCGCGCTGACCATCCGTGACCGCGTGGTACACGCCACGATCAACTACGAAAACCCCGATCCGGAGTGTGATTTGGACTACGTGCCGAACACGGCACGCGAAGCCCCGGTGCGCGTGGCGCTGTCCAACTCACTCGGGTTCGGCGGGCATAACGCGTGCCTGGTATTCCGCCAGGCCTGAAGCCTCACGCGCGCCAGGGAGCCACCCCTTCCGGGGCTCTCGCGCGTCACCAGACCGGTAGCGGTAAGCGCAGACTTGCCGCTACCGGCTCAGAACTTCACCACCACCAGGGTCACGTCGTCTGAGGGCGTGCCATCGCTGAAGGCGCGCATCGCGGCGTAGATCCCGTCGGCAATCGCCTGGGCCGGCTCGTGCGCCAACTCCCCCAGGAGATGCTCCAGGCGGTCCATCCCGAACTGCTCCATCCCCTGACGTGCCTCGATCACCCCGTCGGTATAGGTCAGCAGCACGTCGCCGGGGTGGATGCTCACCTGCTGCTCGGCGAACGTCTGGTCGGGAACAACGCCCAGCAGCATGGTCGCCGAGCTGCGCAGGGCGATGCACCCACCCTGCGTCGCGCGCCACAGCAGCGGGTAGGGATGCCCGGCGTTCACGTAGGTGAGGCAGCGCGACGCCGGATCCCACAGGGCGTAGAAGAGGCTGAGGAAGGTGGTCTCCTCTTCCAGTTGCGCGCAAAGCGCTCGGTTGGCGCGCTGCACCGCCTGCCCGGGCGCCGGGTCTTCCAACACGTAGGCGCGTAGGAGGTACTTGCCCAGCGCTGTGCCGGTGGCGGCGCGCAGCCCCTTGCCGCTGACGTCAGCGATCACGATCCCCAGGCGCTCGCCCGACAGGGGCACGAAGTCGTAATAGTCGCCGCCCACCTCCGCGTGCTCGCCCGCCGGCTGGTAGACCTGGCCGATGTCCAGGCCGCCGGTTGGAGGGCGATGCTCCGGCACGAACGCCTTCTGCAGCGCCTGGGTAACCTGCCGCTCTTCCTGGTAGAGGGTGGCGTTCTCAATGGCGATTGCCGCCTGCGTGCCCAGGGCACTGAGAAACTTGATCTCGGCGTCGCTCCAGCGGTGCGCGGTGGCGCGGTAGACGTTCAACACGCCCAGCACCCCTTTAGCCGTGGCGAGCGGCACACAGAGGAAGGCGCGCAGGCGCTGCTCCTCCGACACCTCCTGGTAGACGAACTCCGGGTGGCGACGGATGTCCGCCACTGCTCGCGTCTGGCCGTCGCGCAACACGGCGCCGATGACGCCCTCGGCCTGGGGCAGGCGCAGGCCCGACGCCGCCTGCTCTTCGAGACCCTGGGCGGCCGCCACCTGCAGCGCGCCGCTGTGCCGATCCAACAGGAGGATGGAGCAGACCTCCGGCGCCAGCAGGCGCGAGACGTGTTGGATGATCTGCCGCAACACCTGCTCCAGATCCAGCTTCGAGACCACCGACTGGCCAACTTCGAGGAGGGTGCCCAGCTCCTCGGCGCGCAGGTGGGCCTCGTGCAGCAGGCACTGGTTCTCGATCAGCATTGCCGCCTGCGTCGCAAATGACTTCAGCAGCGCCAGGTCGCGGGCGCCAAACGCGCGCGCGGTGCGGCCGTAGACGCACAGGGCGCCCTGCAGGCCGCCCGCGGTAGTCACCGGCACCGCCAGGGCGGAGGCCACGCCGGCGGCACGGCAGGCCGCGCGGCCCGCACCTTCCGGCAGGTCGGCCAGGGTCAATGCTTCCTCGCGGCTAGCCACCGCCTCCGCCAGCTCCTTGAGGCAGCCAGGTGCGGGCAGATCCCTGGTGCCGGCGTGAACCCCGCTGACAGCCAGCAGGCCGGTGTCGGTGAGCAGCAGCGCCCCGCCGTCCATCGCCAGCGCCTGCGCGGCTAACTCGGCCACCAGGCGCACCACGTCCTGCAGCTCGCGGGCCGCGTGCAGGGCGCTGCCGGCGCGTTCGGCGGAGGCCTCCAGTTGGGCACGGGCCTTCTCGCTCGCCTCGTAAAGGCGGGCGTTGTGGACGGCCAGGGCGCCATGGTCGGCCAGCGCTTTCAGCACCCGGAGCTGGTCCTCGGTGAAGCGGTAGCGCTCGCGGGTGTAGATGCTCAGGGTGCCGATGGCGCGGTCTTCCACCAGCATCGGCGCGGCGGCGGCAGACACGACGCCCTCGAAGAGACCGCGCGGTTCGTCGTAGGCGCGCAGATCCCAGGTGGCGATCACCCGCCGTTCGGTGATCGCCCGGCCGAGGGGACTGTCTTCGAGCCGGGCACGTTGGTGGCTCACGTAGGTGCTGCTCATGCCGTAGGAGGCGCGCACGTTGAGATAACCCTCCTCGTCGAGCAGCATCACCGCGCACACCGTCACCCCCAGGACATCCCGCGTCTTGTCGAGCACCGTGCGCAGGGTGTGATCCAGATCGAGCGAGGCGTTCAGGGCGTTTGCCACCTCGCTAAGCGCCCCCAGTTCCTCAACGTGGCGCTGCGCCTCGCGGTAGAGGCGGGCATTCTCGATGGCGACAGCGGCCTGCGCGGCGATGGCCCGCAGCGCGGTGACGTCGGAGCGCGAGAAGCGGCGGGGCCGGCGGAAGCTATCGAGGTGAATCGAGCCAACCACCTCCCCCCGGGAGGTGATCGGCACCGAGATCGACGAGCGCACGATGCGCCCCGGCACGTGCCGGCCCGGGTGGGCCGCCAGATCGCCCACCGTAGTCTTCTCGCCGGCCACGTAAACTGCCTGACGGGTGGCCGGGGGCTTCTGCTGGGGCGGGTAGATCCGCAGGCGCTCGCCCCAACTGGCGACCACGGTGGCCGTCTGCCGGCGCGGGTCGTGCAGCAGCACGCGGGCGCGCGCCACCGCGAAGAGTTGGGCGGTGCGCTCGGCAACGACCGACAGGATGAGCGGCAGCTCCAGGGTGCCGGAAACGGTGCGGCACACATCGAAGACGTAGCGCAGGCGGCGGCTGCGCCGGCCGGCGATCCCCTCGGCATCCTCCGCGGCCCGGCTGTGCTTGCTGAGGCGGACGGTAGTGCCCTGCCCGTCGGTGGCATACTCCAGCTTGTCGGTGAGCTGCATCATCAGCAGCATCCCGCGGCCGTGCGAAACCTCCGACTGCGGGTCCCACAAGTCGCCGGGATCGAAGCCGGTGCCAGGGTCGTGGACCTCCACCTGGGCAACGCCCGGCTCGGACTGCAGCCGCACGACGATCTCGGCGTCGGGGACCCCGCGCGCACCGTGTTGGATCGCGTTGTTGCAGGCTTCCGAGACGGCCAACAGTAGGTCGCTCGTCTCCTCCGGGCCCAGTCCAGCCCGGCGGCACAACTCCTGCACGGCGCCGCGCACGGCGCTGACGTAGCGCAAGCGCGCCGGGATCCGTACCTTTCCAGGCTCGTGAGAGGTATCACTCATCGCGTCACTCACTCCCGCACCGTCGGGCCTCAGCCGAGTGATTGTACCCCTAACCGCCCGGTCTGTCAAGGACCGGGCTATCCTGAGCCGCCTCGATCCGCCGCCACAGGTCCCGCCCAAGGGCAAACATCTCGCCCTTGGGGAAGCGCGTTGCCAACTGGCGCAGGCAGGCCCGCGCCCGGCCGGCATCACCCAGGTGCTCCCAATACCCAACGGCCATGCGGTAGATCGCCATCTCCACCTCGGGCGCGGCCGGGTGAGCCTGGACCAGCAAGCCATAGAGGCGCGTCGCCTCCTGGTGGTGCCCGTCGCGCTCCAAGCGGCCGGCCAGGCGCAGGAGGTGTACTGGCTGGTAGAGAGCCGCCTTCCCCCGCAGCACCAGCAAGTAGTGGGCCACCAGCAGCGGGTCCTGCTCGATAAGCCCCGGGCCTGCCCTCTCCATCGCCTCCTCGATCACTTGCTGCCGCCCCAGATCAATCGCCGGCCGGATCATCGCCCGGATGATCTCCGGGTTGCGCGGGTCCTCGGCCAGCATCGTCTCCAGCACGTCGAGCGGCAGCAGCGAGAGATCCTTCATGTCGGCCTGCACCGCCTTGGCCCCGGCAATCGCCTCGCTATCGCGCTTGATCCGCAGCGCCAGGCAGAGGAGGATGCCGACGGCGGCCCCGCCCACGTGGGCAAAGTGCCCCACGCCACTTCCCCCGCCATAGGTGCCATAAAGGAGGCCCTGGGCCAGGTCCAGCACCAGGTAGAGCCCGATCACCCAGACCGCCGCCACCTCGAAGGCACCCACCCACACCCGCAGGAAGAACCAGAAGAAGTAGAAGACGCGCACCGGGCTCCAGGAAAAGAGGTACCAGTAGGCGCCCAGAACGCCCATGATGCACCCGGAGGCGCCGATGCCGAAAACGGGATGACCCTCGGCGGCGAAGTCGAGCAGCACCTGCAGCGCCGTGCCGCAGATGCCGGCGAGGAAGTACAACAGCAGATAGAGCGGCACCCGGAGCCGGTCCTCCACCGGTGGGCCGAACACCCACAGAAAGAGCAGGTTGCCGCCCAGGTGCATGGCATCGCCGTGCAGGAACATCGCCGTGAACAGGGTGTAGAGGGGCGTGGTACCCCACTTGAAACCCCAGGTTTCGATCATCGCGTCCGACATCGTGAAGCCGTCACTGGTGCCAATGAAGAGGATCGCGTTGGCCGCGAGGATCGCCACGGTGGCATAGGGGAAGTGCTTCACCGGGTTCTTCACCCGATACGGCAGCAGCATGCCGGAACCTCCCAGCCGGGTACGTCCGACCCTGCCGCGAGAGCGGCAGCGCCTTCGTACACGGCACCACTGCCGGATACGCCGGGGGGTAACACCCTACCGCCAGTTGTTTCGCCTGCATGGTCCGCCGGTGTCAGGTGTCAGGTGTCAGGGTGCCCGGGTTGGTAAGGGCGAAGCAACCGGCATGCCTACTTTTGTGCACACGCATCCATACCGCTGCCGGTTGCTTCGCCCCTACAGCGATGCGTTGGCCTGCCTCGGCATGGGCATGAAGGCAAAAGGCGCGGGCCACCGAATGCGGAAGCGGGGTAAAGCAGGTGGGAAGCAAGCGCCCGCGTCAGACAGGTCTGCCGGAGGGTTCGTGGGGCAGGCCCGCGGTTCCTCTTCTGTTGGCGCCGTCGTTTAGGGCTGGGTCACCGGCGCGGCCGGGGTCTCGTCGGGCAGCGGGGTGAGGGAAAGCACGTCGCAATAGAAGCTGTTGTTGATCTCGATCCGGGCATCGGCGCCGACGCGGATCCGGAGCTCCTGGAGCTTGCCGCCGTCGCGGCCCTTGGCGCGCAAGAGATGCAGCGAGCCGGGGCGCACCGGATAGCGCCCGTCGCCAATCAGGATGCGGGCGGTTTGGGCATAGCTGGGAGCCATCACGGCGACGCCATCGGCATTGAGGCTGATCCGCGGGTGCCCGCCACACACCGCCAGCTTGATTCCTGCCGGGCCGTAGGCCTCGACCGCCACCGTGGCACTGCCCTGCCCGGTGACGCAGCGGATCGGGGTGCGCTCGTAGAGGCCCAGGCTGCCCCCCGCCAGCCCGGCGGCCACCCAGATCCCCTCCGCCGTGGCCGGGCGCACGATGTTCAGGCAGGAACCGGCATAGAGGTACTCGCTTTTCGTCTCCAGGGTGACCAGTTGGTTGCGCGGCGCGGTGTTCCGGGCGGCCAGGCCATCCTCGAAGGCGGCCACCTGCACCGCGCCGCCCAGGAACGGCGCCTGTTGCAGCGCCACCGCCGGCTCCCGAGCCATCAGGTCGCGGTGGAACAGTTGGTAGAGCGGGTCGGCGGGCGACCACCGGTGCCACAGCTTCAGCGAGGCATAGGCCACCCACCCCTTGCCAATCGGGTGGGCCAAAACGCCGCCAAAGAGCGGCTTGCCGGGCGTGGTGGCGTCCGCGGCGGCGGCAAACACCGTGCTTTTCTCCATCGGCCGGATCATCACCAGCGGCTCGTCAAACGGACTGCGTCCCCCGCGGGCAACAGAGGTGCTCCCGGCAGGAATGGAGGGGAAAAGGGTCGTCTTCTCGTAAACGCGCAGGTTGCCCCCGGCGCTCATCGGTGGGTGCAGCGCCAGCACCCCCAGCAGCGAGGCAAGCTCCGTGTTCCAGGAGAAGATCTGGCCGCCGGCCTCACTGCACCCGAAGCCAACGTCCGCCACCACCACCCCTCCCCCTTCGGCGAAACGGAACAGGGCCTGGATATCGGCGCTGGAGAGCGAGAGCGCCATCGGGCACAGCAGCACCCGGTAGCCAGCCAGCCGCGACCGGTCGGCCAGGTCCTCGCGGGCCAGGAAGCCAAGCTGACCAAACGTGGTACCCTGGCGAAAAGCGGTCAGGAGCGGTTCCAGTTCGCCGGTGTTGGTGCCCACCAGGTAGCCGGTGCGGAGTGGCGATGGCTGTGGGTAACTCTCGGCGAACGGCTCGTAGAGGATGGCGGTGGTAGGCCGCGGCTCGTCGGTGAGGCAGCCGCTGGCGCGCCAGTTGGCGAGCGCGGCGGCCAGGGTGCCGCGCAGCACGGCGTTGTTGCGCAGCGCGCCCCACGCTTCGACGCCGATGCCGCTGGCGCCGTGCAGCAGCGCCGCGCCGAACGCATCGAGGAGGTTTCCCGGCGGCAGCACAGCCAGCGCCTCGAAGCGGCCGCTGCGGCGGGCGATGGCCACCGCCTCCGCGTTCGGCGGGGTGCCCGGGTGCAGGCGGGCGTTGACGGCGGCATACTCCTCGGGAATGGAGATCAGGCAGCGGTAGGCGCCCATCGCGCCGGTGAACAGGGGGCGGTCCGGGTCGATGCCGCGCACGTAGCGGGCCCAGAGCTGCATCAGGCGCGTGAACCCCTGCTGGCGGTAGAGCGCCACGTCAATCGTCGCCGGGCACACGCCGAGGGGATGCCTGCGGGCCAGCGCCAGGCTGCGGTCGGCGGTCACCTCGGTCAGCCGCGTGAAGCGCGTGCCCCAGGCGCGGTTTAGGCCGTTCAGATCGCCATAGCGAGCGCTGAGGAACGCCTGGAGGCCGGCATCGCTGAGGCGGAGAGCGGCTTCCGGCTCGTCGGGCAGCATCCACCCTAGCACGGCCGGGTGGCCGCGGAAGTGCTCCACCACGCTCTGGATCCAGAGCTTCACCTCGCCCAGGTAGGCGGCGTTGGCGGGGTCCACCGGGCCGGCGGCGGCGGTGGGCGGGGAGGCCGCCTGCAGCGCCAGGATTACGGGCAGGCCCTGGGCCTGCGCCGCGGCAACGAATTGGTCGATCCCTTCCCAGGCAGGGGTAGCCCGCCATGGCACGTCGAGGCGCACGGCGTTGAACCCGGCCGCGCGGCACGCCGGCAGCTCCGCGGGGTCGGTCACCCCGCCGCACCACGCCAGGCCGGTGGTCACGCCGGCGGTGGTGCAAGCGGGAAAGCCGAGGCAGAGGCCAACCAGCAGCCACGGCACGAGCCTCACCAAGATCGCGGATCGGGCACGGAGCGGATGTAGGGCTAACCGCCGTGAGACCCGGGGCGGATCGGACATCCCGTCTCCTTCTCCAGCAGTGGTCTGCTGAGATCCTATCACAGTGCCCCCCCCTACGTCAACGCCTGCCTGCCGCCCCCGGGAAACACCAGGATCAAGAGCGGTCAACGCCCGCTCCACGCAGGCCATCGGGCGCACCCCAAACCTGCGCCCTGACGCCCCTAACCCGAGCCATACTGCCGCCCCTTCGCCACCCGTTCTGTGCCACCCAACCGCCCTAAGAAACTGTGTGAAAGGCCGCATTTTGCTTGCCTTTATCGGCCCTTTGTGGTATAATATAACAGACAACGAATGGGTATGATAAGTCTCATCGTTTGCACGTTCACCCAAGAGATCGAGGCAGTCTGATCAGGAGCGACAAACAGTTATGACCGATGTGATGGAGCAAGGAGGATCGATCGGGCACGTCACTGGCGAATACGGTGCCGACCAGCTTCAGGTGCTGGAAGGTCTCGAACCGGTGCGCCGGCGGCCGGCCATGTACATTGGTGACAATGGGATCAAGGGCCTGCACCACCTGGTGGAGGAGCTGGTCGCCAATAGTGTTGACGAGGCGCTCGCCGGCTACTGCACCGAGATCAATGTCATTCTGCACCCAGATCAGTCGGTATCGGTCCGAGACAACGGGCGTGGCATTCCGGTGGGGTTACACCACGCCACCGGTCTCAACGGCCTGGAACTGGCGATGACCAAGCTGCACGCCGGCGGAAAGTTCGGCGGCGGTGCCTACAAGATCTCGGGTGGCCTGCACGGTGTGGGTCTCTCGTGCGTCAACGCCCTCTCGGAGTGGATTGAGGCAGAGATCCACCAGGATGGCTTCATCTGGAAGCAGCGTTTCTCCCGCGGCCCGGCGGTGACCGAGTTGACGAAGTCGGGCACCACCAACCGCACCGGCACCTGGATCCGCTTCCGTCCGGACGCGGAGATCTTTGAGAAGATCGAATTTCGCGCCGACATGCTGACCAATCGCCTGCGCGAGCTCGCCTTCTTGAACAAGGGCCTGAAGATCACCTTTGAGGACGAGCGCACCGGTCAGAAGGAGGAGTTCCTTTACAAGGGCGGCATCGTTCAGTTCGTGGAGCACCTGAACCGCAATAAAGAGCCGGTCAGCCCTAGCAAGCCAGTCTACGTCATGCGCAGCCGCGACGACGTGGAAGTGGAGATTGCGCTTCAGTACAACAGCTCGTATCAGGAGAACATCCTCTCCTTTGCCAACAACATCAACACCACGGAGGGAGGCACTCACCTCTCCGGGTTCAAGACGGCGCTCACTCGCGTGCTGAACCAGTACGCGCGCAAGGCCGGCCTGCTCAAGGAGAAGGACCCGAACCTCACCGGGGAAGACGTGCGCGAAGGCATGACCGCCATCATCTCGGTGAAGGTGATGCAGCCGCAGTTCGAGAGCCAGACGAAGATCAAGCTCAACAACCCGGAGGTGGAGGGCATCGTCAACTCGGTAGTCGGCGAGGGGCTGGGTACCTTCCTGGAAGAGCATCCCAGCGACGCCCGCAAGGTGATCGACAAGGCGCTGACCGCCTTCCGCGCCCGCGAGGCGGCGCGCAAGGCCAGCGAGGCGATCAAGCGGCAGAACTACCTGGAGAACTCGGCGCTACCCGGCAAACTGGCCGACTGCACCGAGCGCGACCCCAGCAAGTGCGAGCTGTTCATTGTTGAGGGAGACTCGGCCGGCGGCTCTGCCAAGCAGGGGCGCGACCGGCGCTACCAGGCGATCCTGCCCCTGCGCGGCAAGGTGCTCAACGTCGAGAAGACGCGCATGGACCGCGCCCTCGACAACGAAGCGATTAGCTCGCTGATCACCAGCATCGGCACCGGCATCTCCAAGAGCGTCCACCTCCCCGGCGGCCAGGAGGATGAGAACGGCAACGGCAACGGCAACGGCAACGGGAATGGCAACGGCAAGGAAACGCGCTTTGACATCAACAAGCTGCGCTACCACCGCATCATTCTGATGACCGATGCTGACGTGGACGGCGCGCATATCCGCACGCTGCTGCTCACCTTCCTCTTCCGCTACATGGCGCCGCTGGTGGAGCGGGGGCACGTCTACATTGCCCAGCCGCCGCTCTACCGGATCCGCCGCGGCAAGACCGAGGACTACGCCTGGACCGACGAGGAGCTGCAGCGCAAGCTACGCGGCATCGACAGCAAGAACGTGCTGGTCGAGCGTTACAAGGGCCTGGGCGAGATGGACGCCGATCAGCTCCGCGACACGACGATGGCCCCGGAGCGCCGCACGATCTTGCAGGTGAAGTTGGAAGACGCCGTGAAGGCGGATGAGGTCTTCACCATCCTGATGGGGGACAAGGTGGGGCCGCGCAAGGACTTCATCGAGGCACACGCCAAGGAAGTGAAGAACCTGGACATCTAACGCGTGGCGGCAAGCCGCCGCGTCTGTCCGATCAGGCAAGCGGGGCCGGCGCTGGGTGGATTGCCCGGTGCCGGCCCCCGCTGCTCATCTATCTGCTCAGCGTATTCGGCGTGTGCGCCGCTGGCGAGAGGGCCGCGGGGCTCGCTGGCTGCCGGAGTGAGCGGCTCCGGTCGCCGGCCACGGTCAGGCCAGCACCAGGCGCCGGCTCACTCCGGCTCCCCCAGCTTAGCCCTCCTGCTTCTTGCCCTTCTCAATCAGCTCGCGCACCCGAGGGCCCCCACGCTCGCCGCCCTTCTTGCCGATCTCTTCGTAGAACTCATGGCCGTAGCGCTCGGCGGTCGTCTCGCCGCCCTTGCGGCCCGCCTCGCGAACGGTCATCTCGCGTTCCTCACGCTTGGCCATTGTCTATCCTCCATCAACCAGCCCGGGGCGTTTCCGCTGGCGCGCGAGTGACCCCCGCGCCGCCGCCGCCACCAGCCGGCACCACCCACCGCGGGGCCGGCATCAGCGGTTCTGCTGCTCCTCGGCCTGTTTACCCTTCTCGATCAACTCCCGGACACGCCGTCCGCCCTTGCGGCCAAGCTCCTGGTAGCCCTCATGGCCGAGCTGCTGCTTGCGGATGTTGCCCCCCATCCTCCCGGCCTCACGGACGCTCATCTCGCGTTCGGTCTTTCCCATTCGCTGCTTCCCTTCTCAGCCCGAAGCCCGCAGCCTGGCGTCCGCGCGCCGGGGTTCAGCGGCGCTCCTCCGCCTGCTTGCCCTTCTCGATCAACTCGCGGACGCGCTGCCCGCCCCGAGGGCCGCCAATCTCGCCGCCCTTGTGCCCAATCTCCTCGTAGAACTCATGGCCGTGCCGCTCGGCGGTGGTCTCCCCACCCTTGCGGCCTGCCTCGCGGACGCTCATCTCGCGTTCGCCGCGTCGTGCCATGGACCTGTGTCCTTCCTTTGCCGGCACGCCGGGGGCGGCGTCCCGGGCGGTCGGGAGCCGCGTTCTGCCGGCTCCCGACAACCCGCTGCCATCCCTGCGCCCGGGCCTCTCGATCGCCCGCCGGCTCACTGCCGCCCGCGGGCGGTCCTTCCCACCCGGCGCACTGTCGGACCTCCCCAGGCGCCCCTCAGCCCGGCAGAGACCCGCGGCACCTCACCCCTGATCACCGGCTCGGCACGCGCGCTGCATTCGGGCGCTCGTGGCCCCCGATGCAGATCCAGTGCCAATCGCGCGCCGGCCCGTTCACTCTTGCATCTTCCCCTTGTCAATCAACTCGCGCACGCGCTGGCCACCCTTCTGGCCCAACTCCTCATAGCCTTCATGGCCCAACTCGCGCTTGCGCGCGTTGCCTCCTTTGCGCCCGATCTCCTCATAGAACCCATGTCCATGAGTGCGCGCGGTGGCCTCACCACCCTTCCGCCCCGCCTCCCGGACGCTCATATTGCCTTCCGGCATCGCTGTCACCTCCCTTCGAGAGGGTCTCCGCTTCGCAGGACCCCATCGTGGTCCACCGATTGCTTACCCGGCTTCCCTGAGAGGCTAACAGCCACTGTGATTCCGTTCACACACCAGCGGCCCCATGGGGGCCAAAAGACAAGCGAGACACCACGCGCGGCGCCGTTGGGGCACCCCGAGGCCTCCTCCCCTACCGGTGCCCGGCCGGAACAGTCTTCGCGGTATCGGCCGCCAGCGCCAGCGCCCGCTCCACCACGGCGCCGGCAACGTCGAGGCCGGTGGCGGTGGCCAGGCCATGCCACTGTGGCGCGCCGTTCACCTCCAACAGCATCGGGCCGGCGGGGCCGGGGAGCAGGTCGATCCCGGTGTACTCCAGGCCGACCAAGCGTGCCGCGCGCAGGCACATCTCCCGCTCGAAGGGAGACAGCTCGTATGGCTCGCACTGCCCCCCCTGGTGGACGTTCGTCCGCCACTCCGTGCCCTGGGCGATTCGCTGCACCGCGCCGAGAAGCTGCCCGCCCACCACGAAGGCGCGGATGTCGCGCCCCCCCGTCGGCACGTACTCCTGAATGCAGATCGAACGCGACTGCTGCAGGCGCTCGGCCAGCCGCTCCTCAGGATCGGGCCAGCTCACCCGCTCCACCCCGATGCCCAGGGCGCCGTAAAGCGGTTTGATCACCGCCGTGCCGAAGGCGTGCAGCGCCTCCCGGGCGTCCGCCAGCGTCTGGCAGGCCACCGTGCGCGGCGTGGGAAGCCCGGCGGCCCGGAACAGGTAGGAGGTGACCGACTTGCTCTCGGCCACGGAGAGAGCGCGCGGCGAGTTGAGCACGGGCAGGCCCAACTGCTCCAGCAGCTCAAAGGTCTCGAACTGCATGTCGATGTCGCCGCTGCGGTTGAAGCCGCGCAGGATGAGCGCCGCGTAGCGCTCGGCCGGGCGTCCGCCCGCCAGCACCCGCGGCGCGCCGCGCAGGTCCACCGAGAGGTCCAACGGGTCGAGGTACTCGCCGCCGGATCGCTGCAAGGCTGCCTCCAGCAACTCGCGGCTGGAGGGGTCGGCGGCGCCACTCCCGGTCACGATCGCGATCACAGGGTACTCCTTCCGCCGGTCAGGCGGGCTGCCGCAGGGTGATGTAGCGCGAGTTCACGCTGATCAGGCCGCGGGCGCGCAGGGCCTTCAGCCCGCGCGAAACAGCCTCCCGGCAACTGCCGATCAGCGCCGCCAGCTCGTGCTGCGTGAGGCGCACCGGGATCTCCAGGCCCTCCTGGGTCGGCACGCCGTGCCGATCCGCCAGGTGGCGCAGCAGCCCGAGCAGCTTCTCCGGCACCTCGCACGATGCCAGGGCGTGAATGCGCGTGTATGCCTGCGACGTGTTGCGGCTGAGCCAGGTGAGCAGGCGCCAGGCCAGCGCCGGGTGTGCCAACAGAATCGCCTCCAGCTCCGGGCGGGCGATGGAGCAGACAATGCTGGCCTCCAGCGCCCGCGCCTGCACCGGATGGCCCTGGCTGGGGTCTTCCAGGGGCTCCCCGATGAAATCGCCCGGCGTCAACACCAGCAGGATCGTCTCCCGGGTGCCCTCACGCCGAACCAACTCCACCATGCCTTCCGCCAGGAGGTAAACGGCCTCCGCCGGCGCCCCCTGCGCGAAAACGACCTGCCGTCGGGTGAACGCCTGCACGCGCACGTGCTGTTCCAGGGCACGGCCGACCGCATCCGGTAGGCCGTCCAGCAGACCCAGGTTCCTGAGGTAGTACGTGCTCCACGGCATGCCCCTTCTCCGGTGCCCCCACGGACCGCCGGAACACTTGCGCCCCCCCCCACGACTGTTCGTTGCCAGCTCTGGCGTGCCTGGCCGCTCGCGCTGGGACTCTACCCCCTCGCCGCGGGGGCGAAACGTGGCCGGCCGCAGGGGCGCGGGTGGGCACCGGCCACCGCGGCGGGTGGCGCGGGTTTGTGTCGATAGGGGAAGGCAGGCTACTCCTGTGGGGGCACCGGCGGCTCCTCTGGCGCCGCGGGGAAGGCGGCCAGCAGGCGGTCACGCACGGCTTCCACCATCGCGTCCGGGGTAGACAGACCAGAGGCAATGCCAACCACTTCCGACCCAGTGAAGCGGGACAGATCGAGTTGGTCGGCGTTCTCGATCTGGAGGGTGTTGGGGTTGTACTTCCGCAGCAGGTGACACAGCTCGATGGAGTTGGCGCTCTTGAAGCTGCCGACGACGAGGACCACGTCTGCCTCGGTGGCGACCCGCACGGCATCGAGCTGGCGGTTGCGCACCGGCCGGCAGATGGTGTTGATCACTTGCACTTCGCGGGCAATCAGCATCAGCTCGGCGACCACCGCCTGGCACGATTCAGGGGCGTGCGTGGTCTGGAACACCACCCCGAGGCGCTGGCGGAACTTGCGCTGCCGGTGAGCCTCGCGCACGTCCTCCACCGAGTCGACCACGAGGTGCGGCTGGGTGCCCTGCAGGTGGCCGAGGATCCCTTTGATCTCCGGGTGGTCGGCATCGCCGACGACGACTACCTGGCAGCCGCGCTCTTCCAGCGTGCGGGCTGCCTCTTGCGCCTGGCGCACAATCGGGCAGGTGGCGTCCACCACTTCCAGGCCGGCGGCGCGCGCCTCGGCGATCCGGGCTTCCGGGAGGCCATGGGCGCGCACCATCACCGTGCCCCCGTGGAGGCCCTCGAAGTGGTCGATCTTGCGCAGGCCGCGCGCCTCCAGGTCGGCCGTGACGGCGCGGTTGTGGATCAGGTCGCCCAGGATGAACACTTCATCCCGTTCCGCCAGCGCCTGCTTTGCCAGGTTCACCGCTCGCTTCACCCCGAAGCAGAAGCCGACCTGCCGGGCCATCAGCACCTTCATCTGTGAAGCCTGTTCTACCCCCCGTTTGGCGGCTTGACGATCGGCTCCGGGAGCGGCTGCAACACCGTGCAGTAGGGCGGCACCGAGGCGGTGATCCAGACGTTGCCGCCGATCACCGAGCCACGGCCAATCACCGTGTCGCCGCCGAGGATCGTCGCGCCGGCGTAGATGATCACGTCGTCCTCGATCGTGGGGTGGCGCTTGATCGCCTTGATCGGGTTGCCGTGCTCATCCAGGGGGAAGCTCTTGGCGCCGAGCGTTACGCCCTGGTAGAGCTTCACCCGGTCGCCGATCTCACTCGTCTCACCGATCACCACCCCGGTGCCGTGGTCAATGAAGAAGCTCTCGCCGATGCGGGCGCCAGGGTGGATGTCGATGCCGGTTTCGGAGTGGATGTACTCGCTCATCATCCGGGGGATGAGGGGCACCTGGAGGCGGTAAAGCTCGTGGGCCACTCGGTGGGCGGTGGTGGCCCGGAGGGCGGGGTAGCTCAGGATCACCTCGGCATAGCTGAGGGCGGCGGGATCCCCCGCGTAGGCGGCAGCCACGTCCTTCTTCAGCAGGGCGCGGATGGCGGGCAACCGCTTGAAGAAGGCACTGACGATGCGTTCCGCCTCGGCCTCCACGTTGGGCAGCGGTTGGATGCCTTGCGAGCGGGCGTACTCGCCCTTCCAGCGGTAGGGCAGGCTCTTCACCACCTGCACGAAAAGGGAGTCGTACACGGTATCGAGGTGCCGGCGGATGAAGATCTCAAAGGAGGGGTCGTCGGCCGGGCTATCAAAACGGTAGCCGGGGAAGAAGACCTCTTCCAGGTCGCTGAGAATGCGCACCACCTCTTCGATGGAGGGCACGTCGGTGTGGGAGGCGATCAGGTCGCCGCCCGCCTGGGCATCGCCATAGGTGGGGATGAGGTCATCGAGCGTGCGGATCAGCGTCTGGGCGCGCCGCCGCTCGTAGGTCTTGAGCTCCATCAGGGCACCTTCTCCAACAGCTCGCTGGGATAGTTCTCGCGGGAGACATTCAGTTGGGCCCTGTCTTCGAGCGCGTATTTGCCCAGGGCAGCGTCGCGGGGGATCGGCACCGGGTAGTGACCGTCGAAGCAAGCGCGGCAGAAGGCGCCGCGGTGCAGGCCGATGGCGCGCACCACGCCGCGCAAGCTGAGGTACCCCAGGCTGTCGGCACCGATGAACTGGCGGATCTCCTCGACGGAGTGCTTGGCGGCGATCAACTCGCCGCGGTCGCCGGTATCGATCCCGTAGTGGCACGGGTAGCGATCCGGTGGCGAGGAGACGCGGACATGCACCTCGCGGGCGCCGGCCTCGCGCAGCAGGCGCACGATGCGCATTGTGGTGGTGCCGCGCACGATGGAGTCGTCCACCATCACCACGCGCTGGCCGGCCAGCGTCTCGACGAGGGGGGTGAGCTTCATCCGGATGCCCAGGTCGCGCAGGCGCTGGTCCGGCTGGATGAAGGTGCGCCCGATGTAGCGGTTCTTAATCAGGCCCTCGCCAAACGGTATGTGCGAGCGTTCGGCATAGCCGATGGCGGCGGGGGTGCCGGTATCCGGCACCGGGATCACCACGTCGGCTTCCACCGGATGCTCCTCGGCCAGGATGTGGCCCATGCGCCGCCGGGCCATGTGCAGCGAGCGCCCGTAAAGGTAGCTGTCTGGACGGGCAAAGTAGATAAACTCGAACAGGCACAGGCGCTTGCCGGCCTGGGGCATCGCCTGCACCTCCCGCAGCCCCTCCCGATCGATCACCACCAGTTCGCCCGGCTCCACCTCGCGCATGAAGCGGGCCCCCACCACGTTGAGGGCACACGTCTCTGAGGCGATCACGTGGCTCTGGTGGTTGAGTCGGCCGATGCAGAGGGGCCGGATCGCGTGCGGGTCGCGCAGGCCAATCACCTGGTCCGGCGCGAGGATCACCAGCGAGTAGCCGCCCTGGAGGCGCGCCACCGCGTGGGTGATGGCTTCCACCAGGTCGTCGCCAGGCGCCCGTGCGATCAGGTGGGCAATTACCTCGGAGTCGTTGGTGCCCTCGAAGGTGATGCCTTCCTCCTCCAGCTCCGCACGCAGCGCCCGGCAGTTCACCAGGTTGCCGTTTTGGGCCACGGCGATGGTGCCAAAGCGGGTAGGGACGGTGATCGGCTGGGCGTTGATCAGCGTGCGGGAGCCGGTGGTGGAGTAGCGGACGCGGCCGATTGCCAGGTTGCCGCGCAGTTCCTGGAGGACCTCCTCGTTGAAGACGCGGGTCACCAGGCCCATTGCTTTGCGCTGGCTCAGCCGGGTGCCATCCGACACGGCGATGCCCGCCGATTCCTGCCCACGGTGTTGCAGCGCGAAGAGGCCGAAGTAAGTCAGCCGCGACACGTCCTCTCCCGGGGCGTAGATGCCGAAGACACCGCACTCGTCACGCGGATGATCGTCATCCGCCAGGGAAATCGAAGTGTCTTCAGGCCCGCGCTGTCCGGGCCCGGCTGCCTGGGTCATATTTCCTCCTGGAGCCAGCGGGGCGCCAGCTCCGTCGTCGCAATCTCCAGCAGGATCTCCGTGGTGGCGCAGAACATCAGGCGGTCGCCCCCCACCATCCCGAGGCACACCGCCGCCACGCCATGGCGCGCGGCCAGCGCCTCCAGGTCGGGCAGGCGCTCCTTGGGGAGGGAAACGAGCACCCCGGCGCCACGCGGGCGAAACAACGCCGACACCGGCGCCTCGCCTTCGGGAAGTGGATCGAGGGTGAGGATCGCGCCGCGCGCGCCGCGCGCGCACTCCACCGCGGCCGCCACCGCCAACCCGCGCCCGCATTCGATGGCGGAGCCCACCAGCGCCGCCGCCTCGCGCGCGCAGGCCTCCACCCCGGCCGCGCGGCCGTCGGGCGCCTCGAGCAGCACCACGGCGTCTCCCGGCCGGTCAAACCCCGGGTCCGCGCAGCCACCCCAGTCCGGCAGCGACCGCGGGGCCGGCGCGTCCGCCGTTGCCAGCAGGCGGCGCAGCCTGCTCCCGTAGTCTTGCTCCTCTGTCGCGACCGCCAAGTGACCTCCGTGTTCCCAACCCGAGCGCGCCGCGCCTCGGCCCGCGCCCCTGCCCACCGGGCCATGTGATTGCCCGGTCCTCATTATAGCAGAAATGCCCCCGACAGTGGAAGCAGGATGGTGGCGGTCCGGCGAGCAATAATACCGCCCGGGCACACGGGCGCCGCGCCCCGGTGGGCACGGCCCACCGGCCGAAGGCATCGCCGCCAGGGGCGCGCCCGTCTCCCAAGCAGATAGCGGCAGCAGAGAGGAGAGGCATAATGGCCGAGCGAATCCGCATCGGCGTGGCGGGATTGGGTCGTATCGGGTGGCACTTCCATTGCCGGGCGCTGGCGCGGCATCTAGACTTCACCCTGGCGGCGGTGCAAGATCCAGAGCCGGAGCGGCGCCGCGAGGCGGAAGCCACCTACGGCGCGGCGGGGTATGCCAACTTTGGGGCGATGCTGCGCGACGCCGACCTGCAGGCGGTGGTGATCGCCACGCCGACGCACCTGCACCGGCCGATGGCGGAGGAGGCGCTGGGCAGCGGCTGCCACGTCCTGCTGGAGAAGCCGATGGCCCAAACGCTGGCGGAGGCCGAGGCCATCCTCGATGCCGCCACCCGGCACCAGCGCGTGCTCACCATCTACCAGCCGCACCGCGCCGAGGCGTCGTTCCAGCACCTTTGCCACCTCCTCGCCACGGGCAAGATCGGGCAGGTGTACCACGTGCGGCGGGGGATGTTCAGCTTTGCCCGGCGCAACGACTGGCAGAGCCTGCGCCGTTACGGCGGCGGCATGCTGAACAACTACGGCGCCCACGCCCTCGATCAGGTGCTGCAGCTCGTGGGCTACGACGTGCAGCGTGTCTTCTGCAACCTGCGCCTGGTCGCCTCTCTCGGTGACGCGGAGGACGTGGTGAAGGTGCTGCTGGAGACGCGCCAGGGGGTGCTGGGCGAGGTAGACATCAACCAGGCCACCGCCATTCAGCCGTACGAGCTGCAGGTGTGGGGCACGCGGGGGGCGATCACCTTGCAGGGTGGCACGCTCACCCTGCGCTACTTCCGCCCGGAGGATCTGCCCCCGAAAGCACTCGATCCCCATCTGGCCAGCGCCAACCGGGAATACCCCAGCGACCCGGTGCCCTGGCAGGAAGAGCGAATCCCGGTGGACCCCCGCCTGGCGGTGGATGTCCATGCCAACTTCGCCGCGGCGATCCGCGAAGGCGCGCCGCTGCTGGTCGCTCCGCATGAGACGGTGGCAGTGATGCGCGTCATCGAGCAGTGCCGCGCGGACGCCGGCGCCATCCTCCACACCGGCCTGGCGTAGCAGCAGCCCCACAAACCAAGAGCCCTTTGGCGGCCGGGCACCGCCAAAGGGCTCCTCTACATCTCATTCTATCACGTCCAGCGCAAGGTAGACGTTAGCGTGCCCGCCACGGCGTAAGGGAAGCGTAAACGCGCGGGACACCGCCGGGATCCAGCCGGGCGTTAGCCCGCGGGGGTGAGCAGGCCAAGACGCCAGGGGATCTGGCCGTAGCCGATGCCTGCCTTCTCACTCTCCAGGGCCCCCTGGAAGACGAACCGCAGGTTGCGCGGATCTACCGTCATTGTTTCGTCGTTGCCGGCACGGATCAGCTCGCCGTGGCTGATGTTGTCGGTCCAGGGGGCCACGCCGGGCGCTGGGCGCACGTTGTGCCAACTGGCGAACGGCCGCTCGACGGTATCCGCCAGGGGCTTCCAGGCGCCATCCAGGCGGTCGGCCAAGTAGGCCTTGAAGTAGCGCCGGCCGCCGGGGTTCGCCTCGATGAGGGTGAGGTAGCGGTCGATCCCCTTCAGGCGGTAGGTGTGGCTCGCCTCGAAGATGTCTCCCTGCAGTGCCAGCTCGCAGTGGCCAAAGCCGCGCGGAAACTGCTCCAGCGGCGTCCACAGCCGCCACATCTTGCCGTTCAGGCTGGTGAAGAAAAGGTAGGCCCGTCGGTCATCGGCGATGATCCAGTAGTCCAACCCGCCTTCCTGGCGCGGGTCGGCGGCGCCGCCATCGAGGATCGGCCGCGCCTTCGTCCAGGAGTGGGGGTCTGCCAGGTCGCGGGTGGTGGAGTAAGCCACCCACATCTTGTTCTGCCCCGGCACTCCCACCTGGTAGACCAGGTACCACAGCCGGTGCGGGCGGAAGTAGAAGACCTGCGGCGCGCAATAGTAATCGCTATCGGAAACGCGCAACACGCTCCGGGGCGCCTGGTGGGCGTTCTCCCAGCGGTCGAAGGAGCAGTACTCCATTTTCGTGGCGCCGGGGCACTTGATCGTCATGAAGACATGCCACCGGCCCGCGTGGAAGAGGATGCTGGGGTCTTTCTGCGCCACGCTCCGCTCCTCATCGCGCGGCGCGGGGCCAAGCAGCGGCGCGCTGTATTGCCAGGCCGCCGGCAGGGCAAACTCGCCGGCGAGCGCCGGGGCGAGGGTGCAAAGGCACACGCAGGAGGAGACCAGGACAGCCGTACGCATCGTTTCCCTCCGGTTGTTCCGCCGGGCGGGTTGCCACCTCCGGCGATCACTGCGAGCGGTAGTAGCCAGTGACCACGCCGAGGATGCGTGCCCCGGCGGCGGGGATCTCTTCCTAGCGGGACCACCGCTCGTTTAAGGTAAGCCCTGGGCACAGCAACCGCCAGAATCTGTCCCCTAGACGCGTAGGCAGTACCGCAGCGACTGTGCCGCTTGGGAAGAGATCCTTCGCTTCGCTCAGGATGACAGATTCTCAGGCGGGCGCCCAGAACCCACAGCGACTGCGTCGCCTTGGGAAGAGAACCCTTGCTTCGCTCAGAGCCTGCCCTGGGCACGGCAACCGCCAGAATCTGTCATCCCTTCGCTTCGCTCAGAGCCTGCCCTGGGCACGGCAACCGCCAGAATCTGTTATCCTAAGCACATGTCGGGCGCCCGCCGGTTGCTCATCGGCGAAGGGAAGCACAGCAACCGCCAGAATCTGTCATCCTGAGCGAAGCGAAGGATCTGTCCCCTAGACGCGTAGGCAGTACCTCAGCGAACCAAGCGCACCTCTCGCCCCAGCGTCAGGCACAACGCGCCAGCAGGCAACGGCTTGTCATCGCAAGTGCAGCCCATTCCAGACCAGGTTAGCGGTCGGCGATCTCATTGCACTGACGGCGACAGACAGGAACTACTGAAGGGCTCCTGCGGTGGCAGGGGATGCGCTACACGCCACACCACACCGGTCAAAGATCTTCAGGAGTGAGGCCGGTATGCCGGGCGATGCGGGCGAGCATGCGCGGGCCGACTTCATCGTCGTCGTGGAAGGCAAACACGTAGTCCGGCCAACCCGGACGTTCCAGCGTGCGGTGTGACCCCGTGGTACGCTTCAGCAGCCAGCCAATGCCAGGAGCGCCGCAAGTACCCGTCGCGCCTTGGCGGCAGGCCACCGGCTCACGCGGCCTCCGCGAACGAGAGATTCACCCAGGTGGGCAGGCTCTCGCCATGTTCCAGGCGCTCCGCCAGCACGCGGAGGGCCAGCGCCTGGGCCTTCCGGAACGCTTCCTCACGGGTGGGGCCGTATGCCAGCACGCCGGGCAACTCCATCACCTCAGCGATCCAGCGTCCGTCCTCTTCCTTATCGTACTCAACGGTGAGCTCAAGGTCAGCGCCCATTGTTGCCCCTCCGTCCGCATTATACCATACCTGGCACCCCTGGGATGGCGGCTCACCGCTGCTTTGGGTCCAGGCGTGCTGGCGCCCCACGCTGCGCCAGCACGCCCAACTCTCGGCCTCCGGCTACCCCTCGCTGCCCTTGCCGGGCCCGACGGGCACGCGTGGGCCGACATCCTTCAGGTCGAACGGCTTGAAGCCGAGTTCCAGCGCCGGCGAGCCGGGCTTCAGCGTGAAGTTGTCATGCTCCGGGTCCTCGAAGAGCGGATCGGCGATGCGGGAACCCCTATCCATCCCCTTCGCCTGCCACTCTTCCCAGGCCAGGCCGGCGGGCTGGATCGCCTCGCCCTTCGTCTGCCAGTAGAGGTTGCGGTCGAAGCCAAAGTGGAAGTCGCTGAGGTTGCCGGAAAGGAGCGGCCCCTGGTCCCAATAGACAATGTTGCCTTCCAGGGTGAAGCGTTGGTGTTCCTCGGGGCGGGAGGCCTGGATCTGCCAGTCGCGCGCGAAGGCGAAAATGTTGTTGCGCACCACGTTCTCCTTGCCGTAGTGCTGGTGGAAGCTCCCGTGCGTGGTGCGGTAGACCAGGTTGTTCTCCGCCACGATCCGCGTGGTGCCCTCGTCGAAGTAGATGCCCCAGCCGCCGTAGCGCAGCCCCGCCACGTCGTGCCACAGGTTGCCGCGGATCACCGTGCCCTCCTGCAGCCCCAGGGTGTAGATCCCCGCCATGTCGCTCAGGATCGGGCCGTCACCGTCCGACTGCACGCCGATGTGATGGACGTGGTTACCCTCCACCAGGTTACCATAGCCGAGTGCCGGTCCGTAGCCCCAGGTCCAGCCGAGCGAGAAGCCGGAGTAGTAGAAGTCGTGGATGTGGTTGTGCAGGAAGCGGTTGTTGTAGCTCTGGCCGCACCAGATGCCGATGGCACTGTGGAAGATGCGCCCGCCGTGGTGGAGGTAGCAGTCGGAGACCTCGTTGCCGTAGGTGCGCTCCGCCTCTTGCTCGCGCACCTGGGTCTCGCCGATCTTCACCCCGCCGGCCGCCAGGTCGCTGAACTCGCAGGCATGGATGCGGTTGTTCCGGCAGCCGCGCCCCAGTTCGATGCCATAGGTGCCGAGGTGAAGGAAGCCACACCGCTCGAAGGCGACGTGCTGCACGCCCTCGCCATAGACGGCGCCGGGCACGCCCACGGCCGCCTGCGCAAACCCGCCCACTTCCGGGTTGAACCAGGCCGCCTTGGAGTCGGCCGGGAAGTACCACTCCGTGTGGGCGAACTTGAGGCCCTCAAACTTCAGGTGCTCCACCCACAGGCCCAGCTCCGGGGTGCCCTCCAAGCGCACCACCTGGCTGAGGGCAGGCGCGACCGCCTCCGCTTTCGCCGGGTCCTCCCCGGGGAACGGCATCGTATAGAGCGTGCCCGTCTTGCGGTCGAGATACCACTCGCCCGGCTGATCGAGCAGTTCCAGGGCGTGCTCGATGTAGTATTTGTCGCCCGGATCGAGGCGGAAGATGCTGCGCTTGGTGAAGTGAACCATCCGCTCGGCCTCATCCACCCGCTCCACCGGCAGGTGCGACTCCACCCAGCGGTTGGCGACCACCACCTCGGCGTCGCTCACCGTGGCCCACGCCTTCAGGTCGCCCTCCTTGAACCGGAAGCGCTTCTGGCCCTTGCCCCACCCCTCGTCCGGGTCGGGGTTCTCGGCCACCTCCAGGTAGCCCCGGTTGGGGTATCGTGCCCGGATGCGCCGCGTGCCGTTGATCCAAAGCTGGTGGAAAAACCAGCCCCCGTCGCGCGCTTCCGGCACCTCCGCGGCCCACAGCGCCTTGCCATCCAGGGTGACCGGCTGCCACCCGGTGATCCGCCGGCCGCCGCTCAGCGCCGGCAGCTCATCGGGGTAGGCCGCCCAGGTGACCGGACACTCCGCCGTGCCGGAGTCTTCCGGCGTGAGGACCAACGGCTCTGCCAGGCAGTAGAGGCCGCCCCGGAGGTAGACGGTCACCGGCTGCTTCAGCGCGCCGCCCTGCCGCTGCTTCAGCGCCCGAATGGCATCACGCGCCCGCTGCGGCGTGGCAAAGGGACCGTCTGTCTTCTCCCGGTTCGGCGCCGCCCGTGTTCCTGACCAGGCATCATTGCCACCGGGGGCCACGTAGAACACCGTCGTCTTGGCCGGCGTCGGCGCCGCCACCACGGTACTCGCCGTCAGAATCGAAAGTAGCGTGCCCATCATCCCGTGACTCCTTGCACCAGAAGAGTACCCTCGCTCTTCGCTGGCGCTCGGCCTCCTCCTCTTCGGGCACGTTTTCACGTTGTCATTGCGTTGACGGTGGCGAGGGCCTGTGCTATACTAGCCGCGGTTAGGAGTAGACGGAAGTGGTACGAAGGTCCTTTGCCATTGCGCTTTCCCTCGCCCTTTCCCTGCTGGCGGTCGGCTGCCGACAGACGACGTCCGATGGGAACAACCCGGAGCAGAACGACCTATCTGGCGCCGCCAAAGGCGCGGTGGAGCTCCAGTTTTGGCACACCCAAACCACCGCTAACGCCCAGGCGCTGGAGGAACTGGTCACCCGCTTCAACCAGGCCCACGAGGGTCAGATCCGGGTGCGACCGCTCTACCAGGGCAGCTACCCGCAGCTCTATCAGAAGACGATGGCGGCGATCGTCGCCAAGCGCCCCCCCGAGGTAGCCGTCGGCTACGAGAGCATGGTGGCGGAGTATATGAAAGCCGGCATCGTGCAGCCGCTGGACGAGTACCTCACCGGGCCGGACGCCATCGACGCGCAGTCGCTGCAAGACATCTTCCCCGGCTACCTGGAGAGCAACCGCTTCCAGGAGTTCGACAACAAGCTGCTTAGCTTCCCGTTTACCAAGAGCGTGCTGGTCCTCTACTACAACCTGGACGCGCTGAAGGAGGCTGGCTTCGCCGGCCCGCCCAAGACCTGGGACGAGTTCGAGCAAGCGGTGGTGAAGACCACCCGCCGCGATGCCTCCGGGAAGGTGACGCGCTACGGCTTCGGGCTGTGGGCCGACGCCAGCACCATCGACGGCTGCATCTACTCGCGCGGCGGCGCGCTGCTCACTGACGACCGCAAGCGCGTCCGCTTCCACGAGGAGCCAGGGCTAGAGCACTTCCGCCTAATGGCCCGGCTGGCAAAACAGGGTGTCGCCCTGCGCTCCACCCGCCAGCAGTACACCACCGACTTCGGCAACGGCCGCATGGCGATGTTCATCGGCTCCAGCACCGCGCGTGAGTTCGTCACCAGCGCCGTAGGCGGCAAGTTCGCCTGGGGTTGCACCGTTATCCCCCAGGCCAACCCCGACAAGCCGGTCACCGTGCAGTACGGCGCCAACATGGTCATCTTCAAGACGACGCCCGAGAAGCAGCGCGCCGCCTGGAAGTTCGTGCGCTGGCTGGCCGAGCCGGAGCAAACGATCTTCTGGGCAACCCGGTCCTCCTACATGCCGCTGCGCGCCTCGGTAGCCCAGAGCACGGCGATGAAAGCCTACTGGCGGAAGGACCCGCAGGCGCGGCAGTGCTTCGCGGTGGCGCCCTACGGCATCGCCGAGCCGAACATCCGCGGCTGGCAAGACGTGCGCGACCTGCTCGAGCAGGCTTTCGACCAGGTGGTCTCCGGCCAGAAAACGCCCGAGGCCGCCCTCGCGGAAGCCGAAACCAGAGCGAACGCCGCCCTGAAAGAGAAGCAGTAGTGGGCCTGGCCGGCGAGGAACCGAACGGCCGCGTCGGCGAGTGGCTGCAGCACCTTGGCATCACCGTGGCCGGCCCGGCATGCCGGTTCCCCAGCACGGAGGAGGGCAACTGATGCTGGCTATGACAACAACCCTAGCGGCCGGACTGGCGCTGCTGCCGTGCGCCGCGGCCCCGCGCGAGCCGGTGCGCCTCATCTTCGATACCGACATGGGCAACGATATCGACGATGCCCTGGCGCTGGCGCTAATCCACGCCCTTCAAAGCCGCGGCGAGTGCCGGCTGCTCGCGGTGACCCTCACCAAGGACAACCGCTACGCGGCGCCCTTCGTCAGCCTGGTCAACGCCTTCTACGGCCGCGGCGAGATCCCGATCGGGGTGGCCCGCTCCGGCATCACCCCCGAAGACGGCAGCTACACCAAAGCGGTGGTGGAAGCCAAGGAGGGCAACCAGCCCCGCTACCCGACGCCCCTGGCAGACTGGACCCAGGCGCCCGCGGCGGTACCCCTGCTGCGACGCGTGCTGGCGGCCCAGCCAGACGGCTCCGTCGCCATTGTCCAGGTCGGCTTCTCCACCAACCTGGCCGGGCTGCTACAGTCTGAGCCAGACGAGCACTCGCCACTCAACGGCCGGGAGCTGGTGCGGCGCAAGGTGCGGCTCCTCTCGCCGATGGCCGGCGCCTTCAGCGAGGCGCTGCTGGCCGAAGGCTTTAAGGAGTACAACATCGTCAACGACCTGCCGGCGGCGCGCCACCTGTTCGCCGAATGGCCCACCCCCCTGGTAGCCAGCGGCTTCGAGGTCGGCAATGCCCTGCTCTACCCGGCGCGCAGCATCGAGCAGGAGTTCCGCTACGTGGCGCACCATCCGGTCGCCGAGGCCTACTGCGCCTACGCGCCGATGCCTTACGACCGCCCCACCTGGGATCTGACCAGCGTGCTCTACGCGGTGCGCCCGGAGCATGGCTACTTCACGCTCTCGCCCGCCGGCCGCATCACGGTCTCGGCGGAAGGGGTCACCCGCCATACCGCGGACGCTGCCGGCCAACACCACTACCTGCAAGTGCCCGAAGGCGGGGCGCCGCGCATCCTCGAGGCGCTGCAGCTCCTCTGCAGCCAGCCGCCCGACCGTAGATAGGCCTGCTGCCGCATGAGCCGCCAAGGGACCCGCGGCCGCGGGTCCCTTGTAGCGATCAGCGCCGCCAGCGCGGGCCACCGCATGTGTAGGCCATCCACCGCAGGTTCTTGCTCTTCACTATCTTCGGCGTGGTGAGTCGAACGCATCCGGTGCCGTCCGCGTTGACTCGCCAGATGGCCTGGGCCTCCGATACGTCGCTGGTCCAAAGATCCCCAGCCGTGAAGGCGATGGCGTCGCCGTCAGGTGACCACTCGGGCCCTCCGATATCGTTCAGGCTGCACGTGGTGTAACTGGTGACCTGACGCTTCGTCCACTCGCCGTCTGCGCGCACGGCCACGAAGAGGTCACGCCTGTTGATAATGGCCGTGATGCGGCCCTTTTTGTCGGTCAGAGTGACGGTGGTGGGCGCTGAGTACGCGAAAGTGTCCGGATCGCCGGGCGGGAAGGCAGGCGGTCCCATCACGTCGCCGTCTGGCAGTGCCTCCGCGGTCGCCCCCACGGTGTCGATGTCGAGGACCTGCCAGGGGGCCCCGGCGCCAAGGAATGCCAGCCGCTGGCTGTTGCCCGCCCACGCGAACGATTCCGCAACATCAGGGTTCAGCCCCTCGACCACGACCCGCGGCTCCTCGATCCCGACGGGCCTTCCGTCCTCCCACACGACGTCGGCTACCAGCAGATCGAGGCGGTAGTGCCGCTTGCGCGCCACAGGGTCGTTGCGCCACACGCCGAACGCGAAGCGGGTGCCGTCCGGCGACCACGTCGCCCGCTGGATCTCTTCCCCCGCGTCGCGCGCCAGCACCTCGTAGCTGGGGTTGGAGAACGCGGCGGTCGCGTCCTCGCTGGTGAAGAGCAGTTGGTCCTCGGGCGGCGATGACCCGGGTGTCCTGTTCCGCACCGCGATGATGAACCGCTGATCGCCGCCAGGCGTCATGCCGCGGGAAGTGATGTCCTCCCAGTAGCGGACGCAGTGGATGTACTGGAACCCACTGCCATCCTCACGGATCTGCACCGGGTGGCGTTGAGGTAGCCGGCATCATCACCGTCGGTGTGTGTCGGATTGCCGGCCTGGCTATAGGCGATGATCACCGGCCGGTACAGCCCGGCGGTCGACTGCGCGGATGTCTCGTCGTGCCCGGCGAGAGCCAGGACTGCGAGCCCCAGCACCAGGGTCAGACCTGACCAAACGCATTTCCGAACCATGTCTCCTCCTCTCACTTGGCGGGCCGGCCCCAGCCGGCTCCACGGCTCGTCTGTGGCGATGCCCCTCACGGTGTCGTGGCAGGGAGCACAAGGAGCGGCGTTCCGCTGGCGGCGCCCGGGTGTTCGGGCGCTCGATGGGCATCCCGTTGGGGAGTATAGCAGGCGATCGTCAAAGAACCGTCAAGTGTTCGGGTCCAAACGCTCCGGCATCTGTTTTTTTGCCGGGAACCGGGTCACCGCGCGGCTCCGGCGAAGGCGCGTCCGCCCCCGACAGCGAACTGGTGCAGCAGATAGGCGCTCGCGCCACCCGCGAGCGCAACGCACCCTCCTGGGTGAGGTTGTTCCCGGATGGAGGTTTGGATGCGGACAGCGTACCTCTGCCTGCTAACCTGCGTGGCGGCGGGCACGGCGCCCGGCCTGCCGGCCCAGGCGCCACGCAGCCTCGGCGTTACCATCAACGGTGAGACTGAAGCCGCCGAACCGCTGGCGGTTGACCAATGGCACACGATCACCGCGCGCTACCAGTACCCCGGCAAGATCGACCGACTCACCAACACCTTCCTGGTGATTGCCCGGGGCCAAAACCTGCTCAGCGGCTGGGATATCGGCTACAACCTGCCCGCCAATGAGCTGATGATCATCAAGCACGGCTTCTGGAACGCCACGGAGGCGACCGGACACCCCGGCGAGGCCGGCAAGATCATCGAGAACGACCAGGGCTACCTCGACTGCGAGCACACCACCGTGGTGCGAACCGCCGACGAGATCACCGTCTCCTATCGGCTGAAGTTCAAGCCGGGCGTCTTGCGGGGGGCCTACAACGTCTTCCTCTACGTGGAGGATCGCGACCTCAACCACCATGCCTTCACCCCGTTCACCACGATCACCATCGGCGACGAGGCGCTGGTGCATCGCAGCGACATGCCGAAGGAGTGGCGCAACGCGCTGCGGCCAAAAGGGAACCCCTCCCCCGCCCTGCTGCTCGCCGACGCCGGCCGGGCGAGGTACGTCGTGGTGATCCCCCGGGAGCCGAAGCCGATTGAGACCAAAGCGGCCGCCGACCTCAGCCGGCACCTGGAGTGGATCAGCGGCGCCGACTTCGCCATTCTCCGCGAGGACCAGCTCCGCGCCAAAGACACCCCGTACATCAGCATCGGGCGCACCGACCTGCTGGCGCGCGCGAAGGCCCGCTGGAAGAGCGCCGACCTCGCGCCGGAGGAGTACGCCCTCGAGGTGGTCGGGGGGAACGTGTACCTCTACGGCGGCCCGGGGCGCGGCTTGATGCACGGGGTTTACTCCCTGCTGGAGGAAGACCTGGGGTGCCGGTGGTATTCCACCAACTCCGTCGATACTCCCCGCCGGCGCCGCCTCCGCGCGCGTCTCGTCTCGCGGCGCTACGCGCCGGTCCTGGAGCTGAGAGACCCCTACATCCTCAGCATGCACGACCCAAACTGGTCGCTGCGAAACAAGACCAACTCGCCGCAGGCGCGGGTGCCGTTGGCCTGGGGAGGCAGCCTGCGCTACTACCACCTGGGGCACACCTACAACACCTACTTCCCGCCGCAGCAGTACTTCGCCGAGCACCCCGAGTACTACGCCCTGGTGAATGGCAAGCGGCAGCCGAGCCAGCTCTGTCACACCAACGAGGAAGTGATCCGGCTGAGCATCGAGAAGACGCTCGAGATCTTCCGGAACAACCCCGAGGTGACCATCACCGCCATCGGCCCGAACGACGGCCGGGGATTTTGCGATTGCCCGAACTGCAAGAAGCTGGACGACGAGAACGGCGGCCGCTCCGGCAGCTTCTTCTACTTCGTCAACCGGATCGCCGAGGGGGTGAAGCAGGAGTTCCCCAACAACCACCTCATCTCGCTCGCCTACCTCGACTACGCGAAGCCGCCGACAAAGCTGAAGGTGGATCCCTACATCATCATCCAGCTCTGCACCGACTCCCACGCGTGGAAGTACCAGTTCTGCAACGTCTGGGAGTCGCAGGAGTACCAGGAGATCGTCAAGACGTGGCACGCGAGGAACGCCAAGGTCTACCTGTGGGACTACACCACCGACTACGTGCACTACCTGGTGCCGATGGCAAACTGGGCGGTGGTCGCCGGCAACACGCGCTTCAACATCCGCCATGGCGTCCGGGGGATCATGTACGAGTCGGAGGCCAACGACTGCGACGAGATGCGCGCCTGGGTGTGGGCCAAGCAGCTTTGGAACCCGGAGCTCGACACGAAGGCGCTGATGAAGGACTTTGTCTTCGGCTACTACAAGGAGGCCGCGGCGCCGATCTGGGATTACCAGATGGCGATGTGGGCTTACTGGGAGAAGTGGCACAAGCAGCCGCACAAGTGCGGCGAGCCTTCAGACAACCCGCTCCTGAACAACCTCCACTGCTCCTACGCGCCGGACGGCCCGATGTTCACGCCCGAGTTCATGGCCCACATGCGGCGCTGCTTCGAGACGGCCGAGCGCCTGGCGCAGAGCGAGGTGATCCGCGCGCGCGTCGGGCGTGCCAAGCTGCCGCTGCTCTACCTGGAACTCGGCCAGCACCTCGGCTATTACAGCGAGTTCGGCGACTTCATCTACGGCAAGAGCATCCGGCAGCCGCGCGCCGAGAAGCAGGCGTTCCTGCCGCTGCTTCAGGAGTTCACCGACCTCTGCAAGCAGAACGAGCTGAGCACCCTGGGGATCTCCGGCAGCGTCGAGAAGATCACCAACAAGTGGCGCTCCTGCATCGAGTCGGAGAGCGCCTCGCTCCCGAAGATGCACTTCCCCGCCGAGTGGATCTTCGCGGCGGACCCGGACGACCGGGGCGCCGCGGAGCGATGGTATGCCGACCGCCGGTACTACGATGCCGCCACCAAGCGCGCCAAGGGAGCTCCCGCCGCCAGCCTGGGCAAGGGGCTCACGGTGCTGCACATCAACCGCGGCGTCGGCTGGGAGCAGCAGGGATTCCCCGGCTTCGACGGCTACGGCTGGTACTTCCAGACCCTCCGGATCCCGGACGACCTGGCCGGCAAGAAGCACCTCTACCTGCACTTCCTCGCCGTAAACGAGCAGGCCTGGGTCTACATCAACGGCGAGTTGGCCCACGAGCGCTCCTACGCCTCCACCGGCAAGGGCGTTGGCGAGCTGGCGGGCGCGCCCCTCAGCTTCGACGCGAAGCAGTGGCTCAAGCCGGGCGTCGAAAACACCCTCGCCATCCGGGTGATGCACTCATCGGGGTTGGGCGGCATCTGGCTCCCTGCCATGCTCTTCGGCACCGACGCGGAGTGCTCCGTTCAGGAGCTGGACCAGCTCCGCTACTGAGAATCTGACCGGAAGGAGCGTGGAGCGGCCGCGCCGTACCGGCGCGCCACAGGGCCATCACACGCCGTCACAACCTGCTGGCCGCGTTGGACCCGGCGCACCTTTCCGTACTCGGCGTGCCACAGGGCCATCACACACTGTCACAACATAGCCACAACTTGTCATCCTGAGCGAAGCGAAGGATCTCTGCCGGCAGGTAGTGGCGCACTGGCCTGGGCCACCGGGTGCAGAGCGGGGGCGTTCGCGCTGGTCTACAGGCAGCACCACAGCGACAGCGCGGCCTTGGGAAGAGATCCTTCGCTTCGCTCAGGATGACAACTACTGGCGCCTTATGGAAAGGCAGCCGAGGCTACCGCGTGCCCTTCACGCCGGATGCTCGGGAGGACAACCGCTGGTCGCTTTGTGGAAAGACAGCCAAGGCTACCGTGTGCCCCTTCGCGGTCACCCCAGGCTTCGCGGCTGCGCAAGCCCGGCTTACTTCGTAACCACCTCGGCGATCACCAGACCCTTGTCAGGGACCTTCACGTCCAGCTTTTGGCGAGCAGCCATCTTCCGCGGGGCCGCGACGGGCTGAAGGTTGCCGTCGGCGTCGTAAATGTAGCGGCGCACCGAGGCGGCCCGGCCGGGCCAGGCATAGCTGCCGGAGACGGTGGTCACCAGGCGCTCTTCGCCGATCACGAAGCCGGCGCCCAGCTCGCGCACGGTGATCGGATAGAGCTTGCAGACAAAGTTGTCTGGGCCCTCCAGCAGCAGGTTCACCGCCATCGGGGAGTAGATGCAGCCGGCCGAGAGGCAAAGCCGCACGCTCTCGAAAACACCCCGGCGAGTGGTCTCGTCGCCCAGGTTGCCGAGGACCAGCGGCACAGCGCTCAGGTGCCCGAAACCCATGTTGCTGGGACCGTTCCCTCCCTCGATGAAGCGCTGGATCGGCAGCGAGTTGACGCTCCGGAGGGCCGACGCGCCGTTCCCGAGGAAGAACTTGCCCCGGCTGAGCACCTCGTGCAGCATCCGGAGCTGTGCCGACTCGGTGACGAAGGCGTTGTCGCACTTCAGGCGCAGCACACTGCCGTCCGCGTCCAGGTCGGCCGAGAAGCCATCCCAGCGGCTGTAGTCGTAGCGGCTGTAACCGCGCTGGCTGTAGGCCCAACTAAACTCGTCGCAGTAGATGCCGTCGAGGCGGTACTGGTCGAGGGCACGCCGCATGCCTTTCAGGAGCTCCTCCAGGTAGGCGCTGCCCGGGCGCGGCACGTAGTAGAGCACGCCCCAGTCCTTCTCCACCATGCCGTAGAGCCACGCCTTGCTGTAGCCGGCATCCTCGAACGCCTCGCCGGCCGCCGTCCGAATGATATCCTGCGCGATCGGCCAGCGGTCCTGCAGCGGCTTGTAGACCGTCTCCATCGAGGGGTGCATCATCTGCATGACCTGGGCGTTGGGGCAGGCGGCGCGGATGGCGGCAGCCTCCTTCCCAAGCTGTTCCCAGTAGGCCTCGCGATGCTGGAGGGTAAGCCAGGCGTCAATGTCCAGGTCGGGGCAGGCGCCGGGCGCCCGGGGCGCTCCTTCAGGCAGGCGCGGGTACTTGCCGGCGGTGACCACGCGCGCGTCCGGCTCCAGGCGCTGCCACGGCCCGAGGACCACGGTGATTGGCCCCAGGTGCCCGAGCGCCCGCCGAAGCTTCTCGGCGGGGGTGCCCTCCCCTTTCGGCAGCGAGTAGCCCAGGAACATCGGGCGCGGCATCGGCGTGCCGTTCACGCCCCAGCGGCGGCGCACACTGTTGATAAAGCTCCAATAGCCGCCACCGTCACGCACCGGCGTGAGGGTCAGCTCGAAGTCGATGCTCTTGCCCGGCGCCAGGGCAAGCGTCTCGGAGTAGAGCTCGCCGACGCCGGCGCGGGCGCGCAGCCACATCAGCAGGCGCAGCCAGTCGCTCTCGGCGGTGATGCCGACGCCGTGGCCGCGTCGGGTGGGCGAATCGAGGTAAAGCGTTGGGTTCTGGGCGCTGGAGGCCAGCGAGGCGTTCTCCGGCGAGCCGCCCACCCAAAAGCGTGCTGCCTCGCCACGCAGGAAGCAACGATGGCGGAACGGCACTCCCCACGTCTGGTCGCCGGTGTTGGTCCAGCGCTCCTTCCAGCGCACCAGGCCATCGCCGATCTCCAGGGTGCGCTCCAGCCGCAGTGCCGGCCAGGCTGCCTCCAGGCGGTAGCCGGCCGGCCCCCACTTGCCAACGCGCAGCTTCGGCGCCCCCTCCCCGGGTACCCCGTCTTCGGCGAGCAGCAGCGAGGGAGCATCGCCCTTCATGCCCACCGTGGTCTCGACGAGCAGCTCCACCCCCTCGGCCACGCGCAGGGCGAAGCCGCCCGCCTTCCCCTGGGAGAGGCGCAGGTTGCCCACGGTGATGCCGTCGGCAAGGGCGCCGCGCTCCGGCACGGCCGTCGGCGGCTGGGGAAGCGCCGCCCGGTCCGCCCAGCCAACCGCCAGGTCCTCAACGACCAGGTCGCCAAAGCCGCCGGGCAGCGCTTCCTTCAGGTTATTCCGCAGCGTCAGCGTGTTGCCGTCCACCCCGCGAGCGATGTCGGTGATGTCGAGGAGGAAGGTGGCGCCCAGGCCGTCCTTGGTGGCCGCGTCGCCCTGGTTCACGTCGGGGGCGAAGAGCATCATCAGCGCGGTGCCGGCAAGCGCCGGGAAGCTGGTGCCCTCATGGCCGGTGGCAAACTCGAAGGAGGGATCACGCCCGACCAGGCGCTCGTCGCCGGCCGCCGTGTAGCGGCCAATCGGGTGGTCGTTCAGGCGCAGGGAGGCGTTGTAGTTGCAGCCGGCGACGGTGGCAGTGCGGATCACCGCGCGCAGGCGCAGGAGGATCACCTTGCCCGGCTTCGCCGGCAGTGCCGGCAGTGTCAGCGTCACCGCCTGGCCCGGCGGCACCGATTGCGCCGGCAACCGGATCGGCTCTTCCAGCGCCGGGGTGGCCGCGCCCGCCGGCAGCGCCGCCAGCGCCGTCAGGCACACCATGGGTCCCAAGCCACTCTTCATCGCTTGCCTTTCGCCCGGAAGTCTGCTGGCGAAGGTTCCCCACCGACGCGCGCCGCTCCTGTCGTCTCGGCTGGGGCAGCGAGCCGTCCCGCCTACGTGGCCCGGCGCTTGCCGGTGGCTCGCGGCCGGGGTGGCTTGTCTGGCACCGAAGCGGGGGCAGGAGTCGGTTTGGGCGATGCCGCCGCGGCAACGGCCCGAACCGGTTTCGCCGGCGGCGCCACTGCCTCCGGGAGAGGCTCGGGGGCAGGCCGCAGGCGCGGCAGCAGGCGCAGCGCCACCACCTGCAGTGCCCCGGCCACCGGGAAGGCGATGATCATCCCCACCAGCCCGAACAGGTCGGCGCCGATCAGGAGCGCCAGCATGCTCAGCACCGGGTGCAGGCCCACCGACTTGCCGATGATCCGTGGCGAGAGCCAGTTGTCGCAGGCGATGTTCGCCAGCACCGGCGCCGCCCCGGCAATGGCGCCCACGCTCCAGCCACGAGTGACGGTGGCGACGATGAAGAAGGTCACCGTGGTGATCACCGGCCCCAGGATCGGCACCGGGTAAAGCACTCCGGCCATAATCCCCAGGGCAAGCGCGTAGGGAACGCGGCAGGCAAGCAGCACGATCAGCATCGCGATCCCGTTGAGCAGCGCAATCGTGCCCAGGCCGCGCAGGTAGGCGAGGAAGACCACTGCCACGTCCCGGGCGATCCCCTGGGCCGTGTCGCGGTGCTGCTCCGGCACCAGTTGCAGGAACCGGGCGCGGATGCGGTCGATGTCGTTCAGCAGGTAGAAGGTGGCGATCGGGATAATCAGCAGCCAGACGAGGAACCCGACCGACTGCAGCACCCCTTGAGCCCACTCCACCACCTGCGCCGCCACCTTTTCGGTGATTTGGCCGGCGTGCTCGGTGATCGTATCGCGAAGATACTGGGGCACGGCCGGGCTTCCCAGGTGCTGCTCCACCGCGTCGATCAGCGCCGGCGCCTTCTGCACGTAGCCCGGCACGTTCTTGGCGAACTGCAGCGTCTCGTTCACCGCGGCCGGCACCACCTTCAGCAGCCCAACGCCCAGCAGCACCAGGAACACGAAGAAGATCGCGAAGACGGCCCAACTGCGGCGGCAGCCGCGCCGCTCAATGGCATCCACCACCGGGTCGAGCAGCGCCGCCAGGAGGTAGGCGATGATGAAGGGCGCCAGCACCAGCCGCAGGCGCCAGCAGAGCCACAAAACGCCCGCGCCGAGCAGGAAATGCGGGAGGTAGTACCACCAGGCTCGCTTCATCGAAGGCTCCTTGCCGCCCACCGCCAGGACGTGGCCCACGAAGGGGCCCGAAGATTCACAAAGGCTGCGCGGCCCGGTGGCCCGGCACCGGTTCCTTCGTGCCCCTTCGTGTCGCTTCGTGGATCCACAGGGCCGGGCCGCTACGTGAGACGGTCGCGCACGCGGGCGAAGGCGTCGATGGCGGCGCCGACCTCCTCGGAGGTATGCGCGGCGGAGAGCTGCACCCGGATGCGCGCCTTCCCCTGCGGCACCACCGGGTAGCTGAAGCCAACCACGTAGATGCCTTCCTCCAGCAGCAGCTCGGCCATGCGCGTCGCCAGCGCGGCGTCGCCCAGCAGGATCGGCACGATCGGGTGGTCACCAGCAGGGAGGGCGAAGCCGCGCGCGGCCATTCCCGTGCGGAAGAGCTTCGTGTTCGCCGCCAGCCGGTCGCGCAGCTCCGTCGATGCCGACAGGATCTCCAGCACCTTCAGGGTGGTGGCGGCAATGGCCGGCGCCAGGGTGTTGCTGAAGAGGTACGGCCGCGAGCGCTGGCGCAGCAGCTCGATGATCTCCTTGCGCCCGCTGACGTAGCCGCCCGAGGCGCCGCCCAACGCCTTCCCGAAGGTGCCGGTGAGGATGTCAACACGCCCCATCACGCCGCGGTACTCGTGGGTGCCGCGCCCGGTGGGCCCCAGGAAGCCAACGGCGTGCGAGTCGTCCACCATCACCGCCGCGTCGTACTGATCCGCCAGGTCGCAGATGGCGTGCAGGGGGGCGATCATGCCGTCCATGGAGAAGACGCCATCGGTGGCGATCAGGCGCAGGCGGGCGGAGGAGGCCTCCTGCAGCTTCGCCTCCAGGTCGGCCATATCGCAGTTGCGATAGCGGTAGCGCCGGGCCTTGCACAGGCGGATGCCGTCGATGATGCTGGCGTGGTTCAGCTCATCGGAGATGACGGCATCCTCCGGGCCCAGGAGGGGCTCGAAGAGGCCGCCGTTGGCGTCGAAGCAGGAGCTGTAGAGGATCGTGTCCTCAGTGCCCAGGAATTCGCTGACGCGGGCCTCCAGCTCCTTGTGCAGCGCCTGCGTGCCGCAGATGAAGCGCACGCTGCTGAGCCCGTAGCCCCAGCGGTCGTAGCTTTCCCGGGCCGCGGCAACCACGCGCGGGTCGCTAGCCAGCCCCAGGTAGTTGTTGGCGCAGAAGTTGAGCACCTCGCGCCCGTCGGCCAGGGTAATGCGCGCCCCCTGCGGCGTGGCAAGAACCCGCTCATCCTTGTAGAGCCCCTGGTGGCGGATCTCCTCCAGCTGCTGTTCGAGGTGCGCCTGCAGCGATCGGTACATGGCCGCTCCTACCTCTCGCTCCAATCGAGGATCACTTTGCCAGACTGTCCAGAGCGCATCACGGCGAACGCCTGCTCAAACTCGGTGTAGTGGAAGCGGTGGGTGATCACCGGGGTGACGTCGAGGCCGCACTGGATCATCATCGTCATCTTGTACCACGTCTCGTACATCTCCCGCCCGTAGATCCCCTTCAGCGTGAGGCCGTTGAAAATGACCAGGCTCCAGTCGATCTCCGCCGGCGGCAGCAGGCCCAGCATGGCGATCTTGCCCCCGTGGCACATGTTCTGGAGCATCATCCGGAACGCCGCGGGGTTGCCAGACATCTCCATGCCGACATCGAACCCCTCCTTCATCCCCAGCGAGCGCTGCAGTTCGGCGTCAACCGTCTGGGTGCGCACGTCGAGGGCCAGGGTGGCGCCCAGACGCTTTGCCAGCTCCAGGCGGTAGGGGTTCATGTCGGTCACCACGATATGGCGGGCGCCACAGTGGCGGGCGATAGCGGTGGCCATCAAGCCGATCGGACCGGCGCCGGTGATCAGCACGTCCTCGCCCAGCACGTCGAACGAGAGCGCGGTGTGCGTGGCGTTGCCCAGGGGATCGAAGGCGCTGAGCACCTCCAGGGGGATGCTTGGGTCGCACGGCCAGACGTTGGTCACCGGCAGCAGCAGGTATTCGGCGTAGGCGCCGTCACGGTTGACGCCAACGCCCACCGTCTTAGCGCACAGGTGGCGCCGGCCGGCCAGGCAATTGCGGCAGCGCCCGCAGACCACGTGCCCCTCGCCGCTCACCAGATCGCCACGGGCGTAGTCGTGCACGTTGCTGCCCACCTCCTCCACCACGCCAACGAACTCGTGGCCGATGGTGAGGCCGAGGGGGATCGTCTTTTGTGCCCAGGCGTCCCAATCCCAGATGTGGACATCGGTGCCGCAGATGCTGGTCTTCAGCACGCGGATCAGGACATCGTTGAGGCCCACCGTGGGCACCGGCACTTCCTGAAGCCAGAGGCCCTGCTCCGGCTTCGCCTTGACCAACGCCTTCATCGTTCGCATGCCGACCTTCCGGCGCAAGGAGCGCGGGCGCCGTGGCGAGGTGTGTGGCTGCCCGAGACCAGTATACGCACGCCGGAGGGTTGTGTCAAGGCAAAACGGGCAGGGCACAGGGCCTTTTCATTCAGCGGTCACGGGGCATTCCAGCGGTCAAGACGATGGTGACCGCCTGCTCAAACCGACCCGCATAGGCTCGTAGGGCAGCCGCGATGTTGCTCGCCCCTGCACGCCGCGCTA
>JAAZEB010000057.1 GCA_012512505.1 Armatimonadota bacterium
CGCCTACGCTACCAGTGCCCACAAGTGGATGCTCGCCCCGAAGGGCACCGGCCTGCTGTACCTCAGCGAGAAGGCCCGGGAGCGCATCGCCCCGCCGCTGCTGCAGCACGGGAACGCGGTCTACACGGCGGCGACCGGCACCCGAGACCTGGCCGGTATCCTCGGCCTGGGCGCGGCGATCCGGTTCCTGACGGCGATCGGCCAGGAGCGTATTGAGCGGCGGGCGTTCCAACTGCGTGCTGTGGCCTGCGAGGCGCTTTCTCGGATCCCAGGCGTGCGCCTGGTTAGCTCGCCGGGGCCGGAGTTCGCCTCGGCGCTGGTCGTGTTTGCCCTGCCGGAGGGCGTGGATAGCACCGCCCTGGCTGCCGCTCTGCGGGACCGGCACCGCGTCATCGTGCGGGTGGTTCCCCCGGAGGTGGCCAACGGCCTGCGGATCTCCTTCCACCTCTACAACGACGAGGAGCAGATCGCCCGGCTGGTGCGAGCGCTGCGAACGGAGCTAGGCGGCACGCCGGGATGAGCCGGCGCGCGGTGCCCGGCTCGACCCCTGGCCGTCCCCCATCCGGCCGGGCAACTGTCAGCGCCACCGGGGGGGCGGCACTTTGCCGAAGGAGTGGATGATGAGCCATTCGATGTGGGCAAGCCTCTGGGCGGCGGCCGCGCTGGCGGCTGCCTCGGGCGGCGCCACCGCCGCGCTGCCGGCGCTGAAGCCAGCGCCACAGGAGATGAAGTGGACCACGGGCACCGAGGCCTGGCTGGCGCCGCGCACGCTGACCGGGGTCTCTGCCCCCGCGGAGGGCACGGTGGTCGCGGCCGCCCTGGAGCGGCTGCGGGAGAAGCTGGGAACGCCCCTGCCCGAAGCACGGCAAGGCAACCTGCGCCTGGTGCTGGACCGGCTGCCCGCCACCGTGCCGGCGCGGAGCCGCTCCGAGGCCTACCGCCTGGTGGTGAGCGCGAGGGGCGTCGTGATCACCGCTGAGACCCCGCACGGCCTGCACCACGGCCTGGTGTCGCTGGCCGGGTTGGTGGACGCCGACGGGCGTGTGCCCTGCGTGACGATCCTCGACTGGCCAGACCTGCCGCTGCGGGGAACCTACGTTCCCGGCATCCAGGAGGCCGAGGCACGCTTCGATCAGTTCGTTGCCCTGAAGCTGAACCTGCTGTTGCTGGAGGACGGCCTGCTCTACGACCTGGAGAATCCCGCGGTGCGCGCCCGGTTTGAACGGTTCGCGGAGCGCTGCCGGGCCAACTTCATCGACTTCGTGCCGGAACTCCAGAGCCTGGGCTGGGGCCACTACGTGCTGCAGCGCGAGCCGCGCGCGGTTGAGGCTGCCTGGGTGGAGAAGGCTCCCTTTGAGATCCGCGAGCGGCGCGTCCACTCGCCGGACCCGCCGCTGCCCGGCCCGGTGACTGTCACCAACGGCTCCTTTGAAGCGGGCCTGGAGGGCTGGACGGCGGATAGCCAACATGGCCGCTTTATCGCCGCCACCCCGGCCGAGGTGAGCGTGGTGGAAGAAGGCGACGGGCACGCGCTGCGGCTGGTCCGCACCGAGGAGGGCATCATCCGCGTGAGTCAGGAGGTGGCGGTGCAGGCAAACGCGCGCTACGAGCTGCGCTGCCGCCAGAAGACAGAGGCCATCGATGGCGGAGGCGCCTACATCGAGGTGTACGGCGTGCGGGCCGACGGCACCCTCGGCCGCCTGATTGGGCCCAGGCGCGTGACGCTTTACGGAACGACAGACTGGCAGGAGACCTCTGTCATCTTTGAGACGGGCGGGCGCGCGACGGCTCGGCCGGGTGGCGCCTTGCCTGAGGAAACCGTGGACTCCGAGGGCTACCAGCGAGTGTGCCTCTTCCTGCGGATCCAGGATGGCACCGGCACCGCCTGGTTCGACGAGGTCTCGATACGCCCGCTGCCGATGCCCAACCCCCTGACCAACGTTGTCGTGACTGAGGCCGCGAAGGTGATTGTCCAGAGCGCGGACGGGGGCACCACCTTCGTCGAGGGGCAAGACTATACGCTCACCGTGCCGCCGCTGCGCTACCCGTTTGCCGCCAGCCCGCCGCTGGGCGTCACGCTCACCCCGGATAGCCGCATCCGGGAGGGCGACACCGTGCTGCTGAGCTACAACCAGGCCGCCGAGGGCGACATCACCTGCTGCCCCTCCGAGCCGCTCTATCATGACTTCATGCGCAAGACGGTTCGCGACGTGGTGCGCACGCTGCGCCCGAAGTACCTGCACATCGGCCACGACGAGCCTCGCTTCTTCAACCGCGACCAGCGCTGCGCCGACCGCAAGATGACGAACGAGGCGCTTTTTGTCGACGACATCAAGCGGATGCGGGACTTCGCCCTGGATGCGGATCCCAACCTGCGCGTGATGCTCTGGGATGATGCCATCAACCCCTACCACAACGCGCGGCACCTGAAGGCGGACAACGCGGCGAAGCTGCTGCCACGCGACCTGATCATCAACCTCTGGTGGTACGACAACGACCAGTGGGAAGAGCAGATGGACCGTTCGTTGGCCTACTTCCTCGACCTTGGCTTCCCGGTCACGGGCTCGCCCTGGTTCCGGGTGCCGAACGCCTACCACTGGGCCGAGCTCTTCCACGCGGCGAAGGAGAACCCCCAGGCGCTGGGCCTCATCTACACGAGCTGGCCCGAGGTGCCCGATCCCTGGGCGGCCCTCGAGTTCACCGCCGAGCATGCCTGGTCGTTCGGCAAGCCAGCCTATACGCCGTCGCAGCCCCCGCGCGACCCTTAGTGGCGCGCGCCGGACGCCGGCAGGCAGTCATCATACAGGAGGATGAGGCGCACCAAGACGCCTGCGCGGAGACCGCCGGCGCAGGCAAACCGCACGCGGTGCCTGCCGGTGGTCAGCGTGATCCCTTTCGGCGACGCGACTCGCGATGTCTGGCCGGCGCGGGGGCCAACCACCCGCGTCGGCCAGCCGGGCCGGTAACGGAGCACTTGCCCCTCGGCGAGGGAGACCTCCCAGGCAAGACGCTTGCCGTCGACCTCAAGGAAGGGCTGCTCGGCTGAGACCGTGGGGCCGCCGGAGGAGCCCGGGTCCACCGGGCGGCCGCGTTGAGCGGCGACCTCGACGCCCACGCGACAGGGTCCGTCCTTCACGTCTATTTCCCAGGTGGCTCCCTCGGCAGCCTCGACCGTGCGCCACGGCGCGTAGACGACACGCCGCAGAACCGGCTTGTTCCCCTCCATCTCCAGGTGGTAGTCCAGCTTTGGCTCGCGCAGGCGGGCGCGCGTCGTTGCCGGCACCCCTGAACCCAGCCGCAGGCGCTCGTAGGCGCCGATCAAGTCGACGATCTCGCCGAGGTAAGGATGCTCGCGGATGGCCGAGGGGGAGGTCTGCAGCGAGATGGATGC
>JAAZEB010000058.1 GCA_012512505.1 Armatimonadota bacterium
ACACTGTAGGAAGCCGCATTGCTGCGGCGCTCCGCTACTCTACCCTGGAAACGGTTTTGTCACCTGCCTAACTCTTAGATTGGCATGTCTCCCGCGGGCCGCCAGGGATGCCCGCAGGGCGGATGTGCCACGACTGCCGATCCGGCGCTCAGTCCTGCTTCGCCCCGGGAGGCGGCACGACGCGGATGTGCAGCTCCTGGAGCTGCTTTGGGTCCACCGGCGAGGGCGCGCCCATCATCAGGTCGGTGGCGCTGGCCGTTTTCGGGAAAGCGATCACGTCACGGATCGAGTCGGCGCCTCCCATGATGGCGACGATGCGGTCTAGGCCGGGGGCGATCCCACCGTGTGGGGGCGCGCCGTACTCAAACGCCTCCAGCAGGAAGCCGGCCAGGCCCGGGTCCATGCCTAGAATGGCGAAGATCTGCTTCTGGACTTCCGCGCGGTGGTTACGAATGCTGCCGGAGGCCACCTCGCTGCCGTTCAGCACCAGGTCGTACTGCAGCGAAAGCGCCTGCGTCCACGGGTGGGCAGGGCTGCCGGGCGCCGCGTCGGTGTGCCAGCCGGCTTCCAGCAGCGGCAGGTGCTCCGGGTGGGGCGCGCTCACCGGGTTGTGCATGAAGGTGTAGCGGCCCTCTTCCGGCTTATACTCGAACAGCGGGAAGTCGACTACCCAGAGGAAGCAGAACTCCCCGGAGGGGATCAGCCCAAGCTGGCGGCCGAGGTGAACGCGCAACCGCCCGAGGGCGTTGGCCACTACCTCCGGCTGGTCGGCGACGAACAGGAGCAGATCGCCCGGTTCGGCGTTCATCGCGGCGGCGAGGGCCGCCAACTGCTCCTCGCGGAAGAACTTGGCGATGGGAGAGCGCAGACCGCCCGCCTCGACGATCACGTAGGCCAGGCCCTTGGCGCCGTACTCCTTGCTCATCTCCACCAAGTCGTCGATCTCTTTGCGGGAGAAGCTGCCGCAGCCTTTGGCGTTGATGCCCTTCACCTGCCCGCCGGCCGCCACCGTCGCCGCGAACACCTTGAACTCCGTCTCCGCCACCAGCGACGAGACATCCACCAGCTCCAGGCCAAAGCGCAGGTCTGGCTTGTCGCTGCCGTAGCGGGCCATCGCCTCGGCGTAGGTGAGGCGCGGGAAGGGCAGCGCCAGCTCGACCCCCAGCGTCTTGCGGAAGACGTGCTGCCACAGGCGCTCGGTCACATCGAAGATGTCGTCGCGCGTGACGAACGACATCTCCATATCCACCTGGGTGTGCTCCGGCTGGCGGTCGGCGCGCAGGTCCTCGTCACGCAGGCAGCGGGCAAGCTGGTAGTAGCGCTCCACGCCAGAGACCATCAGGGTCTGCTTCAGCAATTGGGGCGACTGCGGCAGCGCGTAGAACTCCCCCGGGTTGACGCGGCTGGGCACCAGGTAGTCGCGGGCGCCCTCGGGAGTGCTCTTCATCAGCAGCGGCGTCTCGATCTCCCAGAAGCCCTCGCCGTTGAGGAACTCGCGGACGGCGCTGGTGACCTGGTGGCGCAGTTCGAGGAGACGCTGCATCGGCGCCCGCCGCAGGTCCAGGTAACGGTAGCGCAGGCGGGTGCTCTCCTCGACGTGGATCTCCTCGTCGGCAATCGGGAAGGGGAGCGGTTTGGCGGGGTTCAGGATCTCCAGCGCCTCGCCGGCCACCTCCACCTCGCCCGTTTTCAGGTTTGGGTTGACGGTGCCCTCGGGGCGGCGGCGCACCACCCCGCGCACGCCCAGCACATACTCGCTGCGCACCTGCGCCGCCAGCGCGTGCGCCTCGGGCGTCTCCTGTGGGTTGAACGCCACCTGCACCACGCCGCTGCGGTCACGCAGCTCGATGAAGATGAGGCCGCCCAGGTCGCGGACCCGGTGCGCCCAGCCGTTCAGGGTCACCGTCTGTCCGATCTGCGGGGTACCTAACTCGCCACAATGATGATCTCTGCGGAGGTCGGGCATAAAAGTGCTTCTCCAGGCCAACCCGGCAGGCGCTGGCGCGTGCTCCGCCCAGGCGCCGCGCGGTTCGCGACCCGGGGCGCCTGGCCGCGAACCTGCCGTCCTGAGCCCGTGGCCCGGCGGTGCCGGGGCAGCAAGCGGAGGAACCGGGTTTGAACCCTCGCGATCCACCTGCCGCTGGCAACAGCCGCCCCGGGCATGCGCTGCCTGGGGTGGCCGGCCCGGCCGGATCGCGGGCGTTCGGTGCCAGCGTGCGCCGGGAGTAGGTTCCGTAACTCTGCCATTGTACCGGATCCCCGGCGGGTTTGTCAACGAAAGGGAACGGTGCGACTCCGGGTGGCAGCCCAGGGTTCGCCAGGGCGCGCCTCTTACGATGGCCGGCGGGACGCCGGCGATCCGACCGGAATCGTGTTTCTCGGCTCTTGCCGGGTAGAGGGCGGCAGGCGGCTGGCGCTCGCGCGCGGAAGATTCCGGAGCGGAGGAGGGGCTTGATGCGCAGCCTGAACGAACTGTGGTGCCAGTCGGTCGAGCGCTTTGCCGGACGCACGGCGGTGATCTATGAGGAGCAGCACTACACCTACGCGGAGCTAGACGCGCTCCTCGCGGCTTTCGCCGGCCACCTACGGCAGCGCCTTGGGGTGCGCCCGGGCGACCGCGTGGCGCTGCTGATGCCGAACTGTCTCCACTCGCTGGTCTGCTACTGGGGCGCTATCCGTGCCGGCGCCGTGGCTTTGCCGATCAACATTCGCCTGAAGCCGCCCGAGCTGCGCTTCATCCTGGGCGATGGGGCCCCGGTCGTGGCCGTGATCCACGGCAGCGTCTGGCCGGCGGCCCGGGAGGCGCTGGCGGACCTGCAGCCGCCTCCGGCCCTGGTCGGGGTAGAGCTGGACGCGCCCGGGGTGCTCCCGGTGGCGACGCTGCTGCAGCCGGGTCCAGAGGCCCCCGCTGCGCTGGCTGCCCCCGACGACGTGGCGGCGATCCTCTACACCTCGGGAACCACCGGCCGCCCCAAGGGGGCGATGATCACCCACGGGAATGTGCTGTTCAACGTGCAGGCCACCATCGCCGGGCACGGCTTCCGGCCGGACGACGTTCACCTGGTGGTGGTGCCGCTGTTCCACGTCACCGGCCTGAACACCCTCACCCCGACGGCGTTTTACCAGGGCGCCACGCTGGTCGTTACCGCGCGCACCGCGCCTAGCGAGCTTCTGCCGCTGATCGCGCGGCACCGCGTGACCACCTTCTTCGGGGTGCCCACTACAATGATTCTCCTGGCGCAGACCCCCGGCATCGCCGAGCACGACCTCACCAGCCTGCGCTTGATCGCCTACTCCGGCGCGCCGATGCCGCTGCGGACCATCGAGCGGCTGCGGGGCCTCTTCCCTGGGGTGCGCCTGCACAACTTCTACGGCCTTACCGAGACGACCTCGGTGACCACGGTCTTGCCGGACGAGCAGGCGCTGGTGCGGCCGGAGTCGGTGGGCGTGCCGCCGCCGGGCCTGGAGCTGAAGGTGGTGGACGCGGAGGGGAACGCGCTGCCGCCGGGCGCCGTGGGCGAGCTGCTGGTGCGGGGCCCCAGCATCACCAAAGGCTACTACAACCGCCCGGATGCCACGGCGGAGGCGATCACCGCGGGCTGGCTGCACACTGGCGACGCGGCGTTCCTCGACGCGGAGGGCTACGTGTACCTCCAGGGCCGCAAGAAGGAGCTGATCCTGGTCGCGGCGGAGAACGTCTACCCGGTGGAGGTGGAGAACGTGCTCACCACGCACCCGGCCGTGGCCGAGGCGGCAGTGGTGGGCCTGCCGCACCCGATCCTCGGCGAGGTAGTGAAGGCGGTGGTGGTGCTGCGCCCCGGCGCCTCCGCCAGCGAGCAGGAGTTGAAGCGCCACTGCGCCGAGCGCCTCGCCAGCTACAAAGTGCCCCAGGTGGTGGAGTTCCGCGCGAGCCTGCCGCGCAACCCCTCCGGTAAGGTGGTCAAACGCGAGTTGATGGCGGAGTAGGCCCGGCGAGGGCGCGAGCGGTGGCCGCCGCCGGGCCGCACCGCTACCGCATCAGCAGCAAGACCAGCATCTGGCCGCAGAGGACGCGCAGGATCATCGTCAGCGGGTAGACGGTGGCGTAGGCGACCGAGGGCGCTTCCGAGCCGGTGAAGGCGCCGGCAAAGGCCAGCGCCGGCGGGTCGGTCATGCTTCCCGCCAGCAGTCCGGTGAGCGACAGGTAGTTCAGCTTCACCAGCGCGCGCGCGATCAGCGCCACTGCCAGCAGCGGCAGCAGGGTGATCAGCGCCGCCAGCCCCATCCAGACAAAGCCCTGCCCTTGCAGCAGCGTCTCCACGAAGCGATCGCCCGAGCGTAGGCCGACGGCTGCCAGGAAGAGGACGATCCCGACCTCACGCAGCATCAGGTTGGCGCTCTGCGGCAGGTACCACACCAGCGGGCCCACCCGGCCGATGCGGCTGAGGATGATCGCCGCCAGCAGCGGGCCGCCTGCCAGGCCCAGCTTCACCGGCGCCGGCACCCCCGGCAGGTTGAACGGCCAGCTCCCGATGAAGATCCCCAGAGCGATTCCGACGAAGATCGGAATTACCTCCGGGATCCCCAGCGGCCGGGTGGCGTTCCCCAGCTCGGCGGCCACGCGCTCGATGGCATCTGGTTGGCCGACCGCCAGCACCGTGTCGCCGGCCTGCAGGCGCACCTCGGGCCCTGGCGCAAACTCGATCCCGGCGCGGTTCACCCGGGTGATCGTCACCCCGTGGCGCGAGGGCAGCTCCAGCTCCTCCACCGTTTTGCCGAGCACGCCGCGCCGGGTGACGATCAGGCGGCGGGTGGTGATTGCCGTCTCGATGGCGGTGAGGTCAATCGGGCTTTCGATGCCCACCAGCACGCGAAAGTCGTCGAGGCGCTCCTTCGGCCCCACGGCCAGCAGGATGTCGTCCAGGTGCAGGCGCGTCTCCGGCGTAGCGATCCGCACCTCGCCGGCTTGCAGCACGCGGGAGACGACCACTCCTTCCTCCGCGTGCAGTGGCACATCGCGCAGCAGCACCCCCTCCAGGTTCGGGTTCTTCACCTGGATGTGCCGGCGCACTACGTCTCCCCCCGGGCGGGTGGCGCGCTCTTGCTCTTTGAGCGCCGCCGCCTCCCGCTGGATGCTGACGCGGAAGGCGACGCGCACCAGCAGCATCGTCAGGATGATGCCAATGATTCCGAAGGGGTAGGCCACCGCGTAGCCCAAGCCGGGCAGCGCCGCCATGCTGGGGGTGTAGCCCGGCACGTCCTTCAGCGCTTGCTGCGCCGCCGCCAGGCTCGGCGTGTTGGTGGTGGCGCCCGAGAACAACCCGGCCGCCACCGGCACCGGCAGGTCTGCCAGGTAAATGAGCGCCACCGTCACGGCGGCGCCCCCCAGGACGATAGCCGCTGCCATCAGGTTGAGCGAGAGACCCTGTCGGCGCAGCGAGTCGATGAACCCCGGGCCGACGTGCAGGCCAATACTGTAGACGAACAGGATCAGGCCGAACTCCCGGGCGAATTCTTGCACCGCCTCATTGATCGTCAGTCCAAAATGCCCGAACACCAGCCCGGAGAAGAGGACGCCGGCGATGCCGAGCCCCACGCCAAAGAGCCGGATGCTCCCAATGGCCAACCCGGTCGCCGCTACCAACGAAAGCACGATCACTGCCTGGGCGACTGACTCGCCCCGAAACAGCTCCAACACCCAAGGCATCAACCACAACTCCCAACAGTAAGACAGTGGTACGGTGTTAGCGCCTCGTAGGCGCCAACCACCGCGCCAGTTATTGGCCGGCGGCCGCGCTGGCCGGTGGCCCGATCGGGGTCGGAGACCCCCTGCGCAAGAAGCGCCCCGGTGTCGGCGGGGTCTCCGCCGCCGGGGGCGCTCATCCCCATCATCAGCACGCTAATCGGACGGGTGGCGATCCAGCTCGACGCCCGTGTCACGATCCACGAGCAGCAGCACGGCACGCCGCGCCGGCACGCGCGCGGTGAGGCGGACCGCCTGCGCCCCGTGCAGGATCTCGACCTGGCGGTCCTCCGCGCACTGTGAGATCAGCCCGTAGAGCACCGCCTGGCGGCACCAGAGGGCGCGCACCAGCACCCCCGGCGCCTCCCCGGCCAGGGTGAACGGCGGTGGCAGCCCGCTGTACGCCACCGCCGCCGCGTAGAGCGCCACGAGCGGTTCCAGGCTGTCCGCCAGCTCAAACGGCAGCGGCGCGAAGAGAAGCCGGCCATGGCCGTGGGGGACCACCGTCACCTCGGCCGGGCGGCCCACGAGCACTGCCTTGTCCACCCGGTAGGGCTTGTCGCCGCCGAAGCGGAGGGTTAGCGGCCGGCCCTCCAGCAGCACGCTCTCCTCGCGCGCCACGGGGTGGGTGTGTGCGGCCAGGCCAAGCTCCGCCAGCCGCTCCCGTCGCTGCCAGTGCTCATCTTCATCAATCGGTCCGGTGATCAGCAGCGTTGCCCCGGTCGCGACGTGTTCCAGGAGCGCCTCCCAGGCCTCTTGCCGCAGCAGACGCGCCGCCGGCAAGAGGATCAGCCGCGCCTCCCCCAGGTCGGCGAGGGTATACTCGTTGACCGCCCGCAGTCCCACCGGGCTGGCCTGGTGGAACGCCTGCACGCACGCCTGGGTGGCAGCGATCGCCAGACTGCCTGGAGAGAGCAGGCCAGACTGGGGAACCACCATCACGGCCGGCTCGGGTTCCCGGCCAGCGAGATGCTGCCGGTTGCGCTCGACGAAGCGCGAGAAGGCGGAGAGCGCCTCCAGCTCCGGGTCGGCGGTGCCGTCGTCGCGCACCAACCCGAGGGACACCGCGCCGTTGCAGGGCACGTTCACCCCCCAGGCAGGCCGGATCACGCCGGCGCACCCGGCGGTGAGCGCCACCGTCAACACGCGCTCCAGTGCGTCGCGCCGCTCCGCGTCGCCAACGCGGGGACGGCGATCCGGTCCCTCGGACAGCCGCCCGGCCGCGCCGTCGATCAGCGCCGGCTGGCGCCGCGCCCGGGCCAACAGGGCCCGCCAGAGGAGGTCGGCGTCGTCGCAGTGAGCGTGCGCGTAGGCCAGCTCCACCGTGGTCGCTGGGGCCGGCGGCAGGGCACCCCCGCCATCCGCCGCCAGCGCCGGCAGCGGGGTGCGCACGCGGATGAAGTTGCGAATCTCGTTTTGCCAGCGTTGGTAGACCTCTTGCGCGAAGAGGCGGTAGTCCACCACTTTCAGCGGGTGGGCCACCTGCAGGCACTGCTCCGTAAAGTCGGCGGGGGAAGGGAGCGCCAGCGGGGCGCGTGGGGTCGCCCGCCAATCGGCCCGCACGGCTTCCTCTGGGCGCGCCGAAAGCCATTCGCGCCAGGCGTGCTCCTCGTAGGGATCGCCGCTCGGCCGCACCTCGGGCAGCCGCGCCGGCGCGAGGAGCGACGGGGTGTCGGTGACCTCCCAGAGTACCGACTCCACCTGGCGGTAGCGCGAGATGAGGGCGGCGACGAAATCTTGTTGGGCCGCCACGGTGCGCGGATCGAGGTAGCGGTTGGCGCCGTCCCAGGCCTCGGGCGGGTAGGTGAAGAGCGTGAAGAGAACCGGCAGGTCGTGCTTGCAGGCAGTGAGGATCAAGGCATCCACTGCCCGCAGGTAGCCCTCGTCCGGCAGGCCCGGCTCTGGCATCGCCCGGCGGCGGTCCATCCAGGTGCCGACGCGCAGCAGCGACACCCCGGCCTCCTTCATCGCCTTCAGGTCGGCATCCCACACGTGAGGGTTGGGGTCCGCCAGCGAGTCTGCCATCGGGTCCGGGTTAGGATAGCTGGTGCCCAGGACGAAGTGGGGCAGCCCGTCGCGGTGCAAGAGCGCGTCGGCCACGGTCACAGTGCTGGCTCCGGTCGCAAGGCGGTCATCCCACACCCAGAAGCCGTTGCGGTGGCGGCGCAGCCCGGGGGACGCGGCGGGCGGAATGCGCAGCCGGGCCGCCAGGTCGCGCGCTTCCTCATCCACCAGCGTCGCCTCCACGGTGTAGAGGCCGGGCGGCAAGGGAGGAGTGCCGAAGAGGGCGCCATCGCACTGAGTCGACCGGTAGGCCGGGGCGGTGCCGGTGGAAACCGGCGGCAGCTCGCAGGTGCGCTGTACCCCGTTTGGGTCGGTGACGGAGACGCGGGCGGCGTGGCGTCCGTAGAGGGGGCCTAGCCGGGTGGCGTGAACCGTCAGGCGGGGCTGCTCGCCGGCGAAGTAACAGGCGAAGGAGGGCGTCACCGTCAGGTCGGAGGCGCCGAGGGCGCCGTAGAATGCCAGGCGGCGCACCGCGTCCCGTGGCAGCCGCCCTTCCAGGTTGGCCAGCACCCAGCGCCCGCCGGCGAACTCGCCGTCCACATGGTCGAGGGCGACGATCGGGGCGGCGACAAGGCGGCCGGAGGCGTCGCGGCCATAGAGCAGCGGGCGTACCACCCGGTCGCGGGTGTGCGCGGCGGGGGCCTGGCCGTCCGCCGGCCACAAGATCGCCTCGAAGGCCCGCTCCACGCGGATCGGCTCGCGCAGCCCGGAGAGGATCGGCTCTTCCCGGGAAGCTTCCAGGGTGGGAATGTGGCTGCCATCTACCGTCGCGTACTGGCGGATGCCCAGCTCCTGGTGGTAGGCTGGCTGCCGAAGCTCGGCCTGCCAGACGATGTGCTGGCGGGTGCAGGGCACCGCGAACGGCGTTCCTCCCAGCGTCAACAGGTTCCCGCCGGCCTGCAGGTAGATCACGATCTGGGGCCAGCCGAGCATCGGGAAGGCCGAGCCGAATGGCAGGATCAACAGGTCGAGCGCCGGGAGGCGTTCGAGGTCACTGAAGCCCAGAACCCGCAGGTCGAATCCCTCCAGCGCCCGGCGCAGCGCGTTAAGCGCCGGGGGAGTCGCGTCTACCGTGGGGAAGGCCTCTTCCCAATACAAGCCGATCCGTAGCATGCTTCTGCTTCTTCTCCATGAGTGTAGCACAGGTGCTCGCGAAAGGCAAGGGGCGCGCCCGGTTCGGGTCCGGAAGGAGTTTCGCCCCCCGCGCGGGAACCAAAACGCGAATAGCGTGTGGTGTTGCGGTTCCGCTGCCTCGGCAGCCATCCTGGCGGCGGGCCTCGCGTTCTAAAGGAGGACTGGATAGTGGCAGGCAGTTACAAGGTTGCGGTGATCCCTGGCGACGGCACGGGGCCGGAGGTGGTGGCCGAGGGCTTGAAGGTTCTGGAGGCGGCGGCACAGCGGTTCGGCTTCACGGTGTCGCAGACGCCTTATGACTTTGGTGGCGACCGCTACCTGCGGACGGGGGAGACGCTGCCGCCGAGCGCCATCACCGAACTGCAGGGCTTCGACGCGATCTACCTCGGCGCGATCGGCCATCCCGACGTTCGCCCCGGCATCCTGGAGAAGGGGATCCTCCTGGCGCTGCGCTTCGCCCTGGACCAGTACATCAACCTCCGGCCGGTGAAGCTGTACCCCAACGTGGATTGTCCGTTGAAAGACAAGGGCCCCGAGGATATTGACTTTGTCGTGGTACGCGAGAACACCGAGGGTCTGTACTGCGGCGCTGGCGGCTTCCTAAAGAAGGGCACCGCGGACGAGGTGGCGATCCAGGAGTCGATCAACACCCGCAAGGGCGTGGAGCGCTGCCTGCGCTACGCGTTCGACTACACGCGGCGTCGGGCCAAGCGCAACACGCTGACGCTGTGCGGCAAGACGAACGTGCTCACCTTCGCGTTTGACCTGTGGGAGCGCACCTTCCGGGAGGTGGGCGAGCGCGACTACCCGGACATCCGGCGCGAGTACGCCCACGTCGACGCCACCTGCATGTGGATGGTGAAGAACCCCGAGTGGTTCGACGTGATCGTCACCGACAACATGTTTGGCGACATCATCACCGACCTGGGGGCGATGATCCAGGGCGGCATGGGGATCGCCGCTGGCGGCAACATCAACCCCGAGGGCGTTTCCATGTTTGAGCCGATCGGGGGCTCGGCACCGAAGTACACCGGCCAGGGCGTCATCAACCCGCTCGCGGCCATCGCCGCCGTCCAGATGATGCTCGATACCCTCGGCGAGCGCGAGGCCGCCAGGACGGTCGAAGAGGGCATCGTCCACGCCGTCGGGCAACTGAAGAGCCTTTCGGCGGGCAAAATGGGCTTCTCGACCTCCGAGGTGGGGGATATGGTGGCGCAGCACGTCGCCGGATAGCCTCGCCCCGGCAGGCCAAGGGCAACGAGGCGTGGCAGGCGCCTGCTTCTGGGGGCCCTGGCGTTCTTCTGGCCGCGGCCGGCAGCGGGACCACCGCTGCCGGCCGGCCATTGGATGCGCCGGCCTCGCGGCCGACATTGCGGTAGCCGGTCGACCAGGTGCTGGCGCGCTTGGCCGAGGCGAGCGGCGGGGCAGCTTGTTGCCCGGCGCCCCGGCCGGCGCCGTGGGAGGACGCCGGCGAGGTTCCTTACCAGACGGCGGTTCCGTCCGCCGCTCTTCATCCTGCCGCGGCGTTAGCCGCCCACGGTGGGAGTATCAGCCGACGAGGGTGCCGCGGAACACCTCTTCGGCCGGGCCGGTCATGTAGACGTGGTTGTCGTCGGCCCACTCGATGAACAGGTCGCCCCCGGCGAGGTGGACTGTCACCTTACGGCCGGTCTTGTTGTTGAGGGCGCAGGCCACGGCCGCTCCACAGGCGCCGGTGCCACAGGCCAGCGTCTCGCCCGCCCCACGCTCCCAGACGCGCATGCGGATTGCGTCGTTGCTGAGGAGTTGCACGAACTCCACGTTGGTGCGCCGCGGAAAAGCGGGGTGCGTCTCAATCCGCGGCCCTACCTGAGCGACCGGGAACTGCTCCACCGCGTCCACGAAGAGGACGCAGTGCGGGTTGCCCATGGAAACGGTTGTGACCGCGTAGGGGGTGTCGTCCACCAGCAGTGGCTCGGCGATCACCGGGCTGTCGCCGTCGCCGCCTTCCATCGGGATCTCGCGGCGGCGCAGGCGCGGCTCGCCCATATCCACCCGCACCGAATGAACCACGCCGTCTTTCACCGTCATCTGCGGCGCCATGATACCGGCCAGCGTCTCCACGGTGATCCGCGGCTCGCGGGTGAGACCGTGATCGTAGACGTACTTGGCGAAGCAGCGGATGCCGTTGCCGCACATCTCCGACTCGCTGCCGTCGGGGTTGAGCATCCGCATGCGATAGGTGGCCTGGTGGCTGGGCAGCACGAGGATCAGGCCGTCGCCGCCGATGCCGAAGTGCCGGTCGCAGAGGCGACGGGCGGTATCCGCTAGGGCTTCCTCCGGGATGACCTCCTTCAGGCCATCGACCAGGACGAAGTCATTGCCGATTCCATGGTATTTGAAGAATTCCATAGCAGTATGCACCAGCAGACGCACGGGGTCAGGATGCGCGAGGCAAGCGCGCGGCGCGAGGCTTACTCAGGCCCGGAATGCTCGCGATGCCCCCCGGGCACACCGGCAACCGGCTTCACCGGCACCACCGAGGCGATCGCGTGCTTATAGACGAGCTGCAGGCGGCCCTGGCTCTCCAGAACCACGGTGAACTGGTCGAAGCCGCGTACCATTCCCTTGATCTGGGCGCCACTAGTGAGGTAGATCATCACGCCGATGTTCTCTTTGCGGACCTGGTTCAGGAAAGCATCCTGCAGGTTGACCGGCGGCTTTGTCATGCCCAGAGCCTCCAGCAATGATCGCTGCCCACGCCGGCACCGGTGGCCCGGCGCAAGCTAGCCGAGGGCGGAGTGGTAGCGGATTGCCAATCAGCGGAGCGGCAGCGCGGTGTCCTCACGATACCCCCATGCCCTTATTGTACACGATTCAGGACGTTCTGGCAAGCGTGAGCGCGAGCCGGAAGTGCCCAGGAACGGGAGCGGTTCTGGCCACCGCGGCCGGCGCTCCGGCCGGCCCCGCCAGACCCTTGGTGTGACTGGCGCTTTCGGGAGGGGCCGGCGGGACGCCGGCGATCCGACCGCGTACTGGGTGTAGGTGGCGCTGCCAATACCGAGTGGGTGTTCCTCCTTCAGGAGATGGCCGGAGTGCCCGAGCCATCGGGCCTCGGCGGTCTGGGGAGCCGCATCGCTGCGGCGCTCCGCGACTTTCCCAGGCAACTGCCGGAGTGCCCGAGCCATCGGGCTTCAGCGGTCTGGGAAGCCGCGTGCCCACGTCGAGGCGGGTCAACGCAACGCCGTAGGGGCGAAGCAACCGGCGGCCATACGGACGCGAGTGCACGAAAGTCAGGCATGCCGGTTGCTTCGCCCCTACAAACCCAGGTCCGGGTAACGGAGTGCCCGAGCCATCGGGCCTCTGCCGGGCGGTCGCGGCGGCTGGCGGGACGGTAGGGCAGGGTGTCGGCGCGCGGGCTACCCCGCCGTCACGGTGGCCGCTGGCCCTGCGCCGTTGCCCTCGCCCGACCCATTCCCTCCCCGGGGGAACATCACGGTCACGCGGGTGCCCTGGCCGGGGGCGCTCTCCAGGGCAATGGTGCCGCGGTGGTTATCAACGATCCGCTTCACGATGGCGAGGCCGAGGCCGGTGCCCTGGTCAGTGAGCTGGCGGGCGTTCTCGGAGCGGAAGAACTCCTCGAAGATGCGCTCCTGGTCCTCGCGGGGGATGCCGATGCCGCTGTCTTCCACCACCAACTCCACGGCGTGGTCGCTGGTGCGAACTCGGACGGCGACGTTTCCTCCATCTGGCGTGTATTTCACCGCGTTGCTGAGCAGGTTATCGATCAGGCGCACCAGTTGGTCGCGGTGGCCCAGCAGGTCGGCGGGGCCTTCCGGGACGTCTACCGTCAGCGTGATGGCGCGGGCGCGGGCCTGCGCGGCCAGGTCGCCGGCCGCCTGGCAGACCAGCGCGGCGAGGGAGAGCGGCTCGCGAATTGCCTGCCCGGCGGCTTCCCGTCCGGAGACCAGGGCCAGCAGGTCGCTGGCCAGGGCGAGGAGCAGCTCGCCGCGGTGGTGGGCGCGCTCCAGGAGCTGCCGCGTCTGCTCGGGCACGGCGCCGGCATAGCCCTGCAGGATCAGGCGCAGGTTGCCGAGGATGGCGGCCAGGGGCGAGCGCAGCTCGTGGGCGACGGTGCGCACGAACTGCGAGCGCTCGCGGTCGGCTTCCTGCAGGGCGCGGAGGGTGCGCGCGTTGCGGATCCCGATTGCCGCCAGGCTGGCGAAGTGCTGCAGGAAGCGCACATCCTCCGGATCAAACGCCTTGGGCTGGGCCCCATAGACGCGCACCACCCCCAACATGCGCTCCTGCGCCCGCAATGGCACGCACAATAGCGACCGGATCCCCTCCCGTGCCAGCTCCTCCGGGTACTGGAACAAGCTCGCGCCCTCGCCGGCGGCGGCTACGTCCTCCACCAGCACCGGTTCACCCAGCAGCGCCTTGCGATCCACCAGGCTGCGCGCCAGGTCCACCTGCCCTTTGCGCAGGTAGGCCTCGCTGAGGCCATAGGCGGCGATCACCGGCAGCTCGCCGCTCTCGCTGAGGACGCGAATCGAGCAGGCGCGCGCCTGGGTCACCCGGGCCGCCTGCTCGGCCACCCGCTGCAGCACCACGTCCAGATCGAGCGTCTCGGTGATCGACTTGGCCAGCTCGTGCAGCAGCGCCATCTCGGCGTACATCCGCGCCTCGTGGTTGCGGGCATCCAGCAGCTCCCGCTCCCGCGCCCGCAGCCGCTCGGCCACGGAGCTGGCCAGCAGGGCGCACAGATACAGCATGCCGGCCACGCTGAGGAGGTAGTAGAGCACCTGCCCGTCCTCCCCGTAGACGTGGACCACGGCAAACGGGCTGTGGGCGAGCGCCGCCGGCTGGAAGACCCCCCACCCCTGAGCCATCGCGGCGATGAGCAGGATGCCGGTGGTGGTCTGCGCCAGGCACTCGCGGCGGGGCAGCAGGATGGCGGCCAGGATGACGTGGAGGGTGTAGAGCAGCAGCAGCGGGCTTTCCAGGCCGCCGGTCAGCGTGGTGAGCACCGAGAGCGCGACCCAGTCGAGGATGATCTGCAGGTGCGCCAGCAGCCGCCAGGGCTCCGCCGCGGTGCCCTTCCGGGTGGAGAGCCACCGGTTCACCCGGGCGAGGGCGACGTTATAGGCGAGGATAGCCACTCCGACGGGGTAGAGCGCTACCGCCTCCATGCCGAGCCCGATGGCGGCCGTCGTCCCGACCAGCACGGCCAGGCCGGCCAGCCAGCGCAGGTGGATGAACCAGCCCACGCGGGCGATCAGCTCGTTGTCCAGCGGCACGCCCCCGCCGGCCGGCAGAGGCAACTTCATCGGTCGTCTCCGCGCCAGAGCGGCGCACGGGCGGCTGAACCGCGCGGGGGCGAGGCGCCTGGGGGCGCACGCTTCGGCTCAGCCGCCGTATCAAGACTGGAGCGCCAGCGTCAGCGCCGATAGCAGGCGATCCGGCTCCACCGGCTTCTGGAAAACGCCCTGAATGCCCAGTTCGCTGGCGTCGAACTGCCCGTAGAGCTGGTCGCCCACCGAACTGAGCAGGAACACCGGCACCTCGCGGTTCCGCGCGCGAATCTGGCGGACGAGGTTCAGCCCGGCATCCAGATCCTCCATCATTAGGTCGACGACCACCAGGTCAGGTGCCTGGCGCTGGTAGAGGGCCAGGCCGGACTGGGCGGTCTCCGCGAGGAGCGGGGCGAAGCCGTTGGCTTCCAGGATGAGCCGAAGCTGCTCCAGGATATCGCGATCGTCATCAACGCAAAGGACCACGCGCTTGCCGTTCTCCATCTGTGTCCTCACGCTCCTTCCACTCCCCGTCTCCCGCAGCGCGGGGGACGGGGGTAGGGGATGGGGGGCTGCCTCTGCCCAGCAAGCTGCCGGCGCTCCCCAACCCGGGGGCTTTCCAGAGGCAGCTCCCCTTCACCCTGCTGTGGCCGGTTTTCCCCGGCTGCCCGCGCCTGTCCGCGAACCCCCGCACCGGATGTGCCGCGGACACCGGGCACCCCGCCGTGCGCTTTGGTGGCCCACGGTGTGGGGAGGGGCGCACGGTGGTGCGCCCCACGACGCCCTGCGTTTATTGCCGAGTGGGCCCTCAGCTCCGCCGCGCGTGGTGGAGCAGCGCGCCGTCGGCGCCGCGCAGCTCTACCTCCAGGGGCATCTGCCCGATGGCGTGCGTGGAGCAGGAAAGACAGGGATCGTAGCAGCGGATGGCCGCCTCGACGCGGTTCAGCATCCCCTCGGTGAGTTGTTGGCCATCAACGTAGGCTTTGGCGACCTCGTTGACGGCGCGGTTCATCGCCCAGTTGTTGTGCCCGGTGGAGACGATCAGGTTCACCTTCTCCAGCCGGCCGCGCTCGTCTACCCAGTAGTTGTGGATGAGCGTGCCGCGCGGCGCTTCCACCACGCCAACGCCCACCTGGTTCCGCACCGGCCCGACGGCGAGCGTCTCTTGCGCGCAAACGTCCTTGTCGTCGAGCAGCGCGCGCGCCCGCTCGGCGGCATAGAGGCCCTCAATGGCGCGGGCGAGGTGGTAGAAGAGAGAGCCTTCCACGGCACCGCCGTTGGCGAGCGCCCGGAACCGCTGCCACTCGTCGTTTGCCAGGGGGGTGGAGATGCCCGCGCACAGGTTCAGTCGGGCCAGCGGCCCCACCCGGTAGACGCCCTGCGGGTAGCCGAGCTTCTTGTAGTAGGGGAACTTGAGGTACGACCAGTCTTCCGTTTTCTCGGCGATGAACTCGAGGTAACGGGCCGGGTCGAAGTCCGGCTCCCACGGCTCTAGGTCGGGTCCGAGCAGGCGCAGGCGGCCATCGTACAGCTCCAGCTCGCCGTTTTCCCGCACCAGGCCCAGGTAGCCGGAGGGGAAGTTCGCGAAGGCCTGCATCTGCTCGGCGTGCTCGCTGGCGTAGGCGTTGATGATCCCCACGGCGACCTGCATCCCGGCGACGACGCCGTCCACTTCTCGGCGCAGCGTGTCGCGGCCGGCGGGGGTGAGGCCGTGGTTGATGCCGCCGGGGGATGCTCCGTCGTAGGGATGGATGCGCTTGCCCCCGATCTGGCGGATCACCTCCTGCCCGAAGCGGCGCATCGCCACGCCCTTGAGGGCCAGATCCGGGTTGGCCTGGATGACGCCCACCACGTTGCGGACAGCCGGGTCGGCATCGAAGCCGAGCAGCAGGTCCGGCGAGGCCAGGTGGAACAGGTGGAGGGCGTGCGACTGGATGAACTGCCCCATGTGCATCAGCTCGCGCAGCAATCGGGCCGGGCGGGGCAGCTCCAGGCCGACGATGGCGTCGCACGCCTTGCTGGAAGCCAGGTGGTGGCTGACCGGGCAGATGCCGCAGATGCGCTGGGTGATCAGCGGCATCTCGCTGAAGAGGCGGCCCTCACAGAATCGCTCGAAACCGCGGAACTCGTTGACGTGCATCCGCGCCTCCGACACCTTGCCGGCATCGTCCAGGCGGATGGTCACCTTGGCGTGACCCTCAATGCGGGTCACCGGCTCTATCGTGATGGTGTTCGGCATTCCTCATCTCCTGAAGCTTCCCATCCTCCTCGCCCGCGCACGGTGCCAAGAAGGATGGCGACAAAGCCCGTCAGGGGCGGTGCCGCCCCGTTGCGGCGTCAGCGGCCCCCCGACCCCTAATCCTGGGGGGAGCCCTCCTGCACCCCGCCGGTTCCCCCCGGCTTCGGGGGGCTAGGGGGGCCTACCGCCGGTTCCCCCCGGCTTCGGGGGGCTAGGGGGGCCACCTCCCGCCGGCCGCGGCTAGTCGTAGCGCAGGTGCTCGCCCACCGGCGCGGGAATCCGGCCGGCAAGCAGTTCCTGAATCGCCCAGCCGATCGCTGCCGCCGAGGGCGGACAACCCGGCAGGTAGGCGTCTACCTTCACCACCTCGTTGGGCGCCTGGACGCGGTCGAGGAGCTGCGCCAGCTCCGGGTCGGACGGCACCGCGCCGTCTACCGTGCTGGGGGTATCGACGTAGCCGGTGCGCAGTGCCTCCTCCTTGGGCACCAGGTTGCGCATGGTGACGATACCGCCGAAGCAGGCGCAGTCGCCGAGGGCCAGCAGGATCTGGCACTTCTCCCGCATCTCCTTCAGTACCGCGACGTTGGCCGTGTTCGCCACGGCGCCCTCGATAATCCCGACGGTGACCTCCGGCGGGTGCTTCAGGTCGGTGATTGGGCTGGAGGTGATCTCCACCGCTTCCAGCACCTTCACCAACTCCTCGTCTAGATCAAGCAGCGACATGTGGCAGCCGGCGCACCCGGCCAGCCACTCGGTCGCGATCTTCACCTTGGGCATCTCTCTCTCCCGCGCCTCGCGCGCCAGCGGCAGGCAGGCCGCGAGGCGCCACCGGTGACCGGCTTCAGCGGCCCGCCAGCGCCGCCAGGACCTCCACCTCGTCACGCACGCTTTCCGGGGGCGGCACGGCTGCCCGTAGCGCCACCGTCCGGCCCTCGGCGTTGGTGAGGGTGCCCTGCTTCTCCGTCCACAGCGGGGCGGGGAGCACCACGTCGGCCATCGCCGTGAGCGACGAGTGGTAGCTGGCCTGCACCACCAGAAACTCCAGGGCGCCTCGGGCCGGCAGCGCCCCGTCCAGCTCTCCGTCGTCGCCGGCCAGAACGAAGGCGGCGCGGGCGGCCATCAAGTCCACCCCGTTGGCGCGCAGACCGGCGGCCGCCGCGCCCCGGCTGTTCGCCTTCGCCCCCAGGCGCAAGGCGCGTGGCCACCCTTCCTCCGCCCCGGAGACCAGCGGGCCAAGCTCCATCGCCGGCACTTCGGGGCCGAGGATGAAGACCGGCCGCCGCGCGGCGGCCAGCGCCTGCAGCGCGTTGGCGTCCGCTTTCAGGGCGGCCAGCGGTCGGCCAGCGTCCGACACGGCAACCTGGGCCCGGGCGCGCTTCAGCAGGCGCTTGTCGGCCGAGCCGACCACCACCAGCGCCACGCCCTGCTGCTCGACCACGCGCCCGACGGTGAACTCCACCACCTGGTGCGCCGCCCCCACTTCGTTGCCGATCAGCACGATCAGGTCGGCGTTTTCGACATCCGCCAGGGTGGCCGTCGGGGCGTCGTCACTGGCGATCTCGGCGCCAGCGGCAAAGACGTGCGGACTATCCAGCGCCCGCTCGAAGTAGCCGCGCAGCGCCCGCAGCGTCTCGGTAGTGGCGCGGGCGGAGGCCATGCCGGCCACGGCGCCCCCCGCCGCCCCCACCGCAGCCAGGCGGGAGTGGATCCGGCCCAGCGCCTCATCCCAGCTTGCCGACCGCAGAGCGCCGGCCTGCCGCACCAGCGGCGTGGTGATCCGCTCGCGGTCCCCGTTGAGCGACCCGAAGCGCCCTTTCTGGCAGAGGAGGCCGATGCCGCCCTCTGCCGGCGGGGCCGCGTCCACCCGCAGCACCTGCCCCGAGCGGACGGTCAGCTCCACCTGGCAGCCGAGGCTGCACTCGACGCAGGTGGACGACACGACCGTGCAATCCGCCTTCCGGCCGCGGTAGATCGAGCGCCGGTCGAAGATGGCGCCGGTAGGGCAGACCTGCAGGCAGGTGCCGCAGGAGACACAGCGCGACTCCTCCAGCGGCTCGCCGCCATCGGCGGCCAGCATCGTCTCGATGCCCCGCTCACGCACGCCCAGGTTGTGGTTGGCCACCACCTCGCCGCAGGCGCGGACGCACCGGCGGCAAAGAATGCAACGGTTGTGATCCACCACAAGATAGGGGTGCGAGGAGTCGAGGGGCAAGGACGGGTAGAGCGCCGGGTAGCGGACGTGGTCCATGCCGTGCTGGTAGGCGAGCTGCTGCAGCTCGCAATCGCCGCTGGCCTCGCAGAACATGCAGTAGTGGTTGCGTTCCGAAAAGAGGAGCTCCAGCGTGGCCCGGCGCATCGCGCTGAGGCGTGGTGACTGCGTGTCGACCACCATCCCCTCCTCGGCGGGGGTGGTACAGGCGGTGGTGGTACGCGCGCCGCCCTGCAGCTCCACGACGCACATGCGGCAGGTGCCGATGTCGCGGAGGCCGTTGTAGTGGCACAGCGTCGGCACCGCGATGTCGTTTCGCTCGCACACCTGCAGGATGGTGTCGCCCCGCTTCCCCTTCACCTGCTTGCCATCAATCGTGAGAGTGATCTCGCTCATCGCCTGCTCTCTCATTCGGCGTTCCTCCGCTCCAGGTCGCAGCGCAGGCAGCGCCGAGCCTCCGTGCGAGCGTCCGTCTCCGAGAGGACCTGCTCGATCTCCACGAAGCTGCCGGACCGTGCCTCGGCCGCCAGCTCAACGGGCTTCGCCCGGGCTACGCCGGCGTACTCCTCCAGCGAGTAGGTCAGGTCGAGCACGCGGTAATCCGGCCAGCGGCCGTTATCGCCCGGGGCCACCCGCTTCCCTTCCAGGTAGGCATCAACGAGCACCGCCACCCGGTTGCCCTGGCCGACGGCCTCCACCACGGTGGCGGCGCCGGTGACCACGTCGCCCGCGCCGAAGACGCCCGGCCGGGAGGTCATCATCGAGCCATCCACCGCCAGCGTGCGGCTGGTGGTGGCCCCTCCTGCCCCCCCGGATCCGGCGGGGCTAAGCGCCACGCCGTCCAGGTCCGGCACCTGACCGATGGCGGCGATCACCACGTCGACGTCCATGTCGAACTCGGTGCCGGCGGCGGGCACCGGCTTGCGGCGGCCGCCCTCGTCGAACTCGCCCAGGACCATGCGCTGGCAGCGCAGCGCTTCCACCTTGCCGTTGCCGAGCACCTCGGTGGGCGCGGCGAGCAGGTGGATCTGGATCCCTTCCGCTTCGGCCGCGTCCACTTCTTCCTTCAGCGCCGGCATATCCTCGCGCAGGCGGCGGTAGACGATGTGCACCTCGGCAGCGCCCAGGCGCCGCGCGGTGCGCGCCGCGTCGATGGCTGTGTCGCCACCGCCGATGACGGCGACCTTCTTGCCCTGCATCGCCGGGCGGTTGCCCAGGGCCACCTCGCGCAGGAAGGTGGTTGCCGGGAGCACGCCTTCCTTATCGTCGCCGGGAGTGCCAAGGCGGCGGTCCTTGTGGGCGCCGAGGGCGAGGATGACGGCCGCGTAGCCCTGGCGGTCCATCAGGTCGTCCACGGTGAAGTCGCGGCCGAGGCGGGAGTTCAGCTTGATCTCCACGCCCGCGCGTTTGATGTGGTCGATCTCGGCCTGCAGCACGTCTTTCGGCAGGCGGTAGTCGGGGATCCCGACCGCCATCATGCCGCCGGCTACCGGCAGCGCCTCGTGCACGGTCACGTCGTAGCCCCATTGGGCAAGGCGCAGGGCCGCGGTGAGGCCGGCCGGCCCGGAGCCAACGACCGCGACCTTCTTGCCCTTGGAGGGAAGCCGCGTCGGCGTCCAGGGGTTCTTGAACTCCTGGTCGGCCATGAAGCGCTTTACCTGGCGCACCGCCACCGGGGCGTCCAGCTCGCCGCGGCGGCACTTCTGCTCGCAGAAGGCGGGGCAGACGCGCCCGCAGATCGCGGCGAACGGGTTGCGCTCACGGTGGATGCTGAGGGCCTCGGCGTACTTGCCCTCGCCGACGAGCGCCAGGTAACTGGGCACGTCTACCCCGGCCGGGCAGGCGTTCACGCAGCGCGAGTGGGTGAGCGCCTGGCATCGGCCGGCCGGGCAGCGCTTCTCCCGGATATGCGCCAGGTACTCGTCGCGGAAGTGCATCAGGGTGCTGCGCACCGGGCTGGGGGTCAGCTTGCCGAGGGCGCACAGCGACCCCTCCGCCATCACGTTGGAGAGATCCTCGATGAGCGCCAGGTCCTCCTCGGTGCCCTTGCCCTCGGTGATGCGGGTGAGCACGTTGAGGAGCTGCTTGCCGCCCACGCGGCAGGGAGTACACTGCCCGCACGACTCGTCGGTGGCGAAGGTGAGGAAGAACTTCGCCAGCTCCACCATGCAGGTATCCTCATCCACCACGATCATGCCGCCGGAGCCCATGGTGGCGCCGGCCGCCGTCAGCGAGTCGTAATCGATCGGGGTGTTCAGCATCGTCACCGGGATACAGCCGCCGAGGGGGCCGCCGGTCTGCACCGCCTTGAACTTCCGCCCGCGGGGGATGCCACCGCCGATGTCGTAGATGATGTCGCCCAGGCTGATGCCCATCGGCACCTCCACCAGGCCGACGTTGTTCACCTAGCCGGAGAGGGCGAAGACCTTGGTGCCCTTGCTCCGCTCGGTGCCGATGGAGGCGAACCACTCGGGGCCCTGGCTGAGGATCGGCGGCACGTTCGCCCAGGTCTCGACGTTGTTGATGTTGGTGGGCTTGCCCCAGAGGCCGGAGACGGCGGGGAAGGGGGGCCGGGGGCGCGGCTCGCCGCGGCGGCCCTCGATGGAGGCGATGAGGGCGGTCTCCTCGCCGCAGACGAAGGCACCGGCGCCCTCCTTCACGCGCAGGTCGAAGGAGAAGTCGGTACCCAGGATACGCTCGCCGAGGAGGCCATACTCCTTTGCCTGGGCAATGGCCGCCTTCAGACGCTGCACGGCGAGGGGATACTCAGCGCGGCAGTAGATGTAGCCCTCACGGGCGCCGATGGCGTAGGCGGCGATCGCCATGCCCTCCAGCACGCTGTGGGGGTCGCCCTCCAGGATGCTGCGGTCCATGAACGCCCCGGGGTCGCCCTCATCGGCGTTGCAGATGAGGTACTTGATGTCGCCGGGCGCTTTGCGGGTGAACTCCCACTTCAGGCCGGTGGGGAAGCCGGCGCCGCCGCGGCCGCGTAGGCCGCTCTGCTTCACGGCGTCGATCACCTGCTCCGGCGTCATGGTGGTGAGCGCCTTGCCCAGCGCCTCGTAGCCGCCGCGAGCGATGTACTCCTCGATCAAGTCGGGGTTGATTACCCCGCAGTTGCGCAAGGCGATGCGCACCTGCTTGCTGTAGAACGGGATCTCCTCGTAGCGCGGCAGGCGACGCTGCGTCTCCGGCTCGGCGTAAAGCAGGCGGTGGACAATCCGGCCCTTGACCAGCGTTTCCTCGACGATCTCGGCGATGTCCGGCATTCCCACCCGGCAGTAGAAGATCCCCTCGGGGTAGATGACCGCCACCGGGCCTACCGAGCAGAAGCCGCGGCAGCCGGTGCGCACCACCCGCACCTCCTCCGCTAGCCCGCGGCGGCTGATCTCCGCAAGCATCGCCTCCGCGAGGTCTGCCTCATCCAAGGCTTTGCACCAGGTACCGGCACACACGGCGACGTGGGCGCGGTACATCGGTTCTGTCATTCCTGTCCTCCTGACCTTCGGATGGGGCGGAGAGCCACCGCTTCCTGCCGGGCCCCGGCAGCGCCGTGTCCGACACGACGCGCCGCGGGCGGAAGCGGCGAAGGCTTCCCGCCGCACACCTAGAAGCTGGTGGTTTGGCCGACAACCCACTCCTCCACCGGCTGGCCCTGCACCAGGTGTTCGGCGATGATCCGCGGCACCATCTCCGGCTTCACCTTGCCGTAGGTGATGCGGCTGGCGCCCGCCTGAACGATGTCCACCAGCGGCTCTTGGGCGCACATGCCGATGCAGCCAACGGTGGTGACGTGTGCCTCGATGTTCCGCGCCGCCAGCTCGTCCATCACGGCGCGCATCACTTCGCGCGCGCCAGCGGCGATGCCGCAGGTGCCCATGCCCACGATGATCTTGGTGCCCGTGGCCTCGCGCACCCGGATCTCCCGGTGCGCCTCCTCTCTCAGCCGCCGCAAGTCGTCCAGCGACCTCAGTGTCCGCGTCTCACTCATCTCCAGTTGCTCCTTCTGTTTGGATGCTGCGCTCGCCCTCCGCCAGGTACTCTCGCAGCCAGCGCGCGACGGCGGGATGGGAAAAGGAGAGATCCCCCGCTGCCTCCCGCGCCTGCGCCGTGCTGAAGTGGAACGACCGTCCGTCGCACTCGTGATGATACTCCAACTCCAGCTCCGGCTGGCCGACCAGGATTGTCATCAGCGTCGTCGCCAGGTCGCCGAGCGGTTGGCGGTCCACGTGGCTGTGCCGGAACCAGGCGGTGACGGTGGTGCCCACGCCGGGTTGGGAATGTACGGAGAGGTCTCCCTCGCAGGCGCGGGCCGCCTCCGCCAGGAGAGGGATGCCCAGGCCGACGTGCCGCGTGGCGCGCGTGGTGTAGAACGGGTCCAGCACCTTCCGCGCTTCGGCCGCCGTCAGGCCGCGGCCGTCGTCGGTCACCGTGATCTGCAGGCGGTCGGCGCGGAGATCCTCGGTGATCGACACCTGCACCCGGCGGGCGCCGGCTTCCACGGCGTTGTAGAGTACGTCCAGGATGTGCTCGGAGAGTTCGCGCATCGCTTGAACCCTACCGCGCGGTTCGCCGCGGCGCGTGGGGGCGCCGCGTGGGGGGCTGCCTGCCCGGGGCAGGGGCAACCGACCCGTTGGCGGAGGCCGCGTGCTTACCCGGCCGGCGCGGCCGTCGCGGCAAGCCGCGCGCCGGCATCCTGCCGCGCCTCCTCCAGGAGGCCCATCACTTTCTCGGGAGTGGCTCGGCCCACCACCTGTCCGTTTACCACCGCCACCGGGGAGATCGCGCATGCCCCGAGGCAGTAGACAACTTCCAGGGTGAACTCGTAGTCGGGGGTGGTTTCCCCCGGCTTGATCTGCAGCTCGCGCTTCAGCAGTTCCACCGACCGGCCAGCGCCGCCGACGTGGCAGGCGGTGCCGTCACACAGGCGGATCACCGTGCGGCCGCGGCGCGTCAGGGAGAACTGCGAGTAGAAGGTCGCGACGCCGATCATATCGGAGAGGGGAATGTTCAGTCGCTCGGAGATGTGGGTGAGTGCTTCCTTCGGGAGATAGCCGAAGGTGTCTTGCGTCTTCTGCAGGACGGGGAGCAGCGAGCCGTGCTCGTCTCCCATCCCGTCGATGAAGGCGTCAATTGCGGCGAGGTCCAGAGGTACAGCAGCTTCCGCCATGGTCATCCCTTCCGCCCTACGAAAGAGGGCACCGTCTCACCGGGAAGTTCGGAGCAGCAGGCTCCGCACAGGTCGTAGCTGCGCACGAGCAGTTCGAGGCGCAGCTTCCGGTCTTCCTCAGGCCAATCGGCCACCTGGGGTGCCAGCGCGCAGAGGTCCTCGGCGAGGCAGCGGAGGCTCTGCGCGGTGGGGGTGAGAACTGCCGCGGCGCGAACCCGGCCCTCGGAGTCGATCACGTAGCGGTGGACCAGGGTGCCGCGGGGCGCTTCGGTTACAGAGATGCCTTCGCCCGCGCGCACCGTGTAGCCGTCCTCCTCGGACACCGGGTTCAGGCGTTCGAGGAGGCGCAGGCACTCCTCAATCGCCTGAACCAGTTCCACAGCCCGGGCAACCACGGACGCGAACGGGTTGAAGGTAGGGAAGACAACGCTGCAAGATTGGGCCGCCTGCGCGGCGGCCGGACAGAGTCGATCGCGGTTGAGGTTCACCCGCGCCAGCGGCCCTACCAGGAAGCTGCCGCGGTCGGCGAGGGTGAACAGGTAGCTGCCGCTGCCGGGCGCCGGCTGGGCGCAGAGCTGGGCGAGGTAGTCGCGCGCGGCGACATCCAGCCCGGCAGTCGAGCGGAGGCGGCCCTCGCTCACCGGATACTGCTCCGGCGCCCGGAGGGCAACGTGCTCTGTGGCACGCGAGAAGGAAGGAAGCGAGAGGCCGCTGACCAGGGCCACCGTATCGGTGGCATCGGCGCGGGCACGCGCCAGGCGTGCGTGCAGGCGTTCCAGCGCCGCGAGGGTAGGGAGGGGAGAGAACCCGTTGATCCGCGCCGCCAGTGGCGCCGTCCGCCGGCCTCCCACCGCCGCGGTCAGCTCGGCGCCCAGCTTCTTCAGGCGCAGCGCGCGCTGCACCACCTCCGGGTGCGCCGAGGCCAGCGCGCAGGTACTGCGGTAGCCCAGCAGCGCTGGCGCGGCTAGAAGGTAGATGTGGATGGCGTGGCTCTGGATCCATTGGGCCAGGGCCAGCAGGCGCCGCAGCGCGCGCGTTTGGGGGCTGGGGGAAAGGCCCAGGGCATCTTCAAGCGCCTGGAGTGCCGCCAGGTGGTGCGCCGCCGCGCAGCTTCCGCACAGCCGGGCAACTACCGCCGGCACTTCGGCGATTGGTTGGCCTACCACCACCGCCTGCGGATGGCGCGGGTGCTCGAACACCTTCAGGCGCAGCCGGGTGATCTCCGCGCCGGAGACCACGATGTCCAGGCCCCCCTCGCCTTCGACGCGGGGTGCATATTCCACCTGGATACCACGCGGCGCCTGAGCGGTCATCAAACCGGCTCCCTCCCCGCTTCGCAAGCGAACGGGTGGTGTCGATCCACGGGGGCCCCGGGGGCGCCCGTGATAGATTTCACAAACTATAGCACCGCTCTTTGGCGGGCGTCAATTCGGGAAATGTCTGATTTTACCCGGATACGAGCGGGGCGCGCTCCCTGATCAAATCGGAGGGAAAGGCCTGATATACGCGGGGCTTTCCCCAGTGTTAGCATAGGGTGTGATGTACGCGGCGGACCTGCATCTGCACTCGGTGCTCTCTCCCTGCGGCGACCTGGCGATGTCGCCTTCGGCGATTGTCGCCCGCGCCCAGGCGGTTGGTCTCGACCTGATCGCCCTCACCGACCACAACATGGCCGAGAACGGCGCCGCCCTGCGCACCGTGGCCGCCAGGACCGGCCTGGCGGCACTCTACGGCATGGAGCTGGAGACGGTCGAGGAGGTGCATCTCCTTTGCCTCTTCGACCACCTGGAGCAGGCGATGGCGTGGCAGGCGTTCGTCTACCCGCGGCTGCCGGCGGTGCCCAACGATCCGGACCGCTTCGGGGAACAGGTGGTGGTGAATGATCAGGAGGAGATCCTCCGCTTTGAGACGCGGCTGCTGGCCAACGCCGCGGCGGTGACCCTGTCCGAGGCGTGTGCCGCGGTGGCTGCCCGCGGCGGACTGGCGATTCCCGCCCACATCGACCGACCGGCGCACTCGCTGGTGAGCCAGCTTGGTTTCCCGCCGGCCGGGCTGAAGCTGGAGGCGGTAGAGGTAACCCGGTTCATGGCGGCGAACTTCTTAGCGGCGCACCGCTCCTGGTTGGCCGCGCTGCCCCTGGTCCGCTTCTCTGACGCCCACTTCCTGGAAGACATCGGCGCCCAGCGCACGCTGTTCCAGATTGAGGCGCCAACAGTGGCCGAGATCCGGCTGGCGCTGCGCGGCGAGGCCGGCCGGGCCATCGCCGGCTACGGGTAGGCGACCCCCGGCCCTCGTAAGGGTGTCTCCGACGCCTACGGGTCGGATCGCCGGCGTCCCGCCGGCCTCCCCATAGGAGGCATCTCCGATGCCGACGGGCCGGAACGCCGGCGTCCCGCCGGCCGCCGTTAGGGGGCGTCTCCGACGCCAAGAGGTGGCCGGAGCGCGTCATTTTTGGCGTGGATGCTGCGCCGGATAAGTAGACGCCTGCCTGGTAATCAGGGGTCTGCCCGATTCGAGCGGGCGACCCGTGGGATCCCTGAGCGATCTTTCCGGCCTTTCCCGGACCTTGCCCCGGGGCAATCCCGATGGCGGCAGATCGCGCCCCGTGTCATAATGTTTGTGAAAGGGGTCACAAGCATGGAAACATGCACCGACAATGTGCTCTACCGACGCCTGGACGCCGTCATGGATCAGTATGGGCGCTCCCCGGACTCGCTGATCCAGGTGCTGCACCAGGCGCCGGAGCTGTTCGGCTATCTTCCGGACGAGGTTCAGCGGTTTGTAGCCCGGGGCTTGAAGCTGCCGATCAGCAAGGTCTATGGCGTGGTGACCTTCTACTCCTTCTTCACCACGGTGCCGAAGGGCAAGCACACGATCATGGTTTGCCTGGGCACGGCGTGTTACGTGAAGGGCGCCGAGCGGATCCTGCAGCGCCTGAAGAAGGAGCTGGACGTGGATCTGGGCCAGACGACTCGCGACCACCTCTTCACGCTGACGGCGGCGCGGTGTGTTGGGGCGTGTGGGCTGGCGCCGGTGGCGATGATCGGTGACGACGTGTACGGCAAGCTCACGCCGGACAAGATGGTGAAGACTCTGAAGAAGTACCGGTAGATCGAGCCAACGTGGACGAGATCGCGCTGCACATCCTGGACCTGGCCGTGAACGCCGTCTCTGCCGGCGCGCGGCGGGTGACGATTGCGGTGACCGAGGACTTGGCGCAGGATCGGTTGGTGGTGCGGGTGGCGGACGACGGCAAGGGGATGGACGCCCAGCACCTGGACGCGGTGGTCGAGCGGTTCGCCAGCGAGAAGACGGGGCGGCGCCGGCCGATTGCCCTGGGTCTGGCGCTGCTGCGGCAGACGGCGGAGCAGTGCGGCGGCGAGATGCGCGTCGAGTCCGCGCCCGGGCAGGGAACACAGGTGGAGGTGTGGATGCGCCACGGGCACATCAACCGGCCGCCACTGGGCCGCCGCGACGAGACGATCTTTGCCCTGTGCCTGGGCGCCCCAGGGGTGGCGGTGGAGTTCACCCATTGCCGCAACGGCACGGTCACTCACTTCGACAGTGCGGCGGTCTGTCAGCAGTTGGGGCCGGGCGCCTCGCTGCAGAGCCCGGAGGGTATCCGCGCGGTTCGGGAGGCGCTGGAGAGTAAGAGATGAAGTTATCCGATTTGCAGCAATGGCGAGAGCGCGCGGTCCGCGACGTGAGCCTGCGCGGCGAGCGGCGCGCCTGGCGCATCGTGATCAGCATGGGCACCAGCGGCATCGCCGCCGGCGCCCGCGACGTGATGCGGGCGATCATGGACGAGATCGAGCGCCAGGAGCTGGAGTGCGTCGAAGTCTCGCTGACCGGCAGCCTGGGAATGGACGACTTCGAGCCGGTGCTGCGCGTCGAGCACGCCGGCGAGGAAGTGGTCTACGGGCGGTTGACGCCGGATGCTGCCCGCCGGATCATCGCGGAACACGTGCGCCAGGGCCGCAAGGTTGAGCGCTATGTGATTGGCTTGCCAAAGGAGAGGGAGTAAATGCCCGCCTATCGTTCGCATGTGCTGCTGTGTGCGGGGGGAGCCTGCATCTCGTGCGGGACCGTCTCCGTGCGCGACGCCCTCGAAGGCGAGCTGCAGCGTCAGGGTCTTGCCGATGAGATTCGGGTGGTGCAGACCGGCTGCGTCGGCTCGTGTGACCTCGGCCCGGTAATGATCGTTTACCCGGACGAGGTGTTCTACCAGAAGGTGCGGCCGGAGGATATCCCCGCGCTGGTGGAAGAGCACTTCCTCAAGGGCCGCGTCTACCAGAAGCTGTTGGTCAAGTCGCCGGAGACGGACAACCTGATCGCCACCCAGCGCGAGTTTGCCTTCTTCAACAAGCAGCGCAAGATCGTGCTGGAGAACTGCGGTATCATCGATCCGGAGAACCTGGAGGAGTACGTGGCCCGCGGTGGCTACGCGGCCCTCGGCGAGGTCCTCACGGAGCGCACGCCGGAGTGGGTGATCGAGGAAGTCAAGAAGAGCGGCCTGCGCGGCCGCGGCGGCGCCGGTTTCCCCACCGGTCAGAAGTGGGACTTCGTGCGCAAAGCCGCTGCCGATCGCAAGTTTGTGGTCTGTAACGCCGACGAAGGTGACCCCGGGGCGTTCATGGACCGCAGCGTGCTGGAGGGCGACCCTCACCGAGTGCTGGAGGCGATGGCGATTGCCGCCTACGCCGTCGGCGCCGACCAGGGTTACATCTACTGCCGCGCCGAGTACCCGCTGGCGATCCGGCGTACCCAGCAGGCAATTGAGGATGCCCGCAAGGCCGGCTTCCTCGGCAAGAACCTGTTCGAGACTGCTTTCAGCTTCGACGTGGAGATCCGCGTGGGCGCGGGGGCGTTCGTCTGCGGTGAGGAGACGGCGCTGCTGGCGTCCGTGGAGGGGAAGCGCGGTATCCCGCGGCCCCGCCCGCCCTTCCCGGCTGTGTCGGGCCTGTGGGGCAAGCCCACCCTGCTGAGCAACGTCGAGACCTATGCCGCCATTCCGCCGATCGTCCGCAACGGCGGCGACTGGTACGCCGAGATCGGCACCGAGAAGAGCAAGGGCACCAAGGTCTTCGCTCTCGCCGGGAAGATCCAGAACACCGGTTTGGTGGAGGTGCCGATGGGCACCACCCTGCGCGAGATCGTCTTCGACATCGGCGGCGGCGTGCCCAACGGCAAGCGGTTCAAGGCGGCGCAGACCGGCGGACCCTCCGGCGGCTGTATCC
>JAAZEB010000059.1 GCA_012512505.1 Armatimonadota bacterium
ACACGGCCGTTAAGCCCCAAGGGCCGAAGGTACTGCCGCCAAGCGGCGGTGGGAGACTAGGTAGCGCCAGGGAACTTCCAAGGGCTGTCGCATCTACTCGCGTCAGCCCTTTTGCTTGTACAGGCCAGGCTGGATGAGGTTTGGGCGGGCTGCGGCGGGTACAATCAGTGTGGTATCACCCGGGGAGAAGGACCCAGAGGGGGATGGGATGGGCGCCGAGCCGGAGGAGGACCACATCCAGGTGGGGCAGGCGGCGCCGGACGACTGGCCCTGGATGCTGCAGGGCTATGAGCGTACCGCCTGGCACAGCCTGCTGCCCTCGCGCCGGCGTTGGACGAGCCGGCGCGACGTGCGGGTGCAGGTGACCGCGCAGGTGGCCGCCTTTCGCGCGCGGGAAGGGAACGGCTTCGCGGCGCTGCTGGCGCGCGATGGGTTCGGCCGGCGGGCCGGCTTCGTCTGGGTCGATGAGAGCCGCCACGGCTTTACCGGCGAGGCACGCGCCTACGTGATCCAGCTATACGTTTCGCGGGCCTACCGACGCCGCGGCGTCGGCCGCACGCTGATGGCGGCCGCCGAGGAATGGGCCCGCGCGCGGCCTGCCGCGTCTTGCCCTCAACGTGGCCGCCCACAATCTGGCGGCACGCTACCTCTACGAGCGCCTCGGCTATGAGACCGAAAGCGTGCGTATGACCAAGAGCCTCACCGACGCGCCGCCCCCTTAACCGTACCCCCGCTCCCATGCCGCCGCCGCGACCCTTCGTCAGGCGCCGCCTCGATCCGTCGTAGGGTGCTGCCGCCGGGCTACTCTGCCAACAGCCGGGCATACAGCTCCTGATGCCGGGCCAGCGCCTGGCGGTAGCGGGCATGGCGCTCGGCACTGGGCAGGAAGGTGCGGCCGAAAGGGAAGGCGGCGGCATCCAGCGATGGCAGGATGCCCAGCGCCACCAGGCCCATCAGGGCGGCGCCCCGCTCCGAGGCTTGGGGCTCGTGGGAGACGAGCAACGGCTCATTCAGCACATCGGCCAGGATCTGCATCCAGGCGGGCGAGTGCAGCAGTGCTCCCCCGGTGGCCAGGATCTGCCGGCCGGCCTCCGGCGGCTTGCCCAGCCGCCCGCGCAGGCGCTGATAGATCAGCGCGAAGCGGTAAGCCACTGCCTCCAGGCCTGCCCGCACAATCTCCGCGGGTCGGGTGGCGCCCGTGAGCCCGACGATGGCCGCGCGGGCGTCGCCGCGCCAGCCGGGGGCCCGCTCGCCAAAGAGGAACGGGAGCACCGTCAGCCCGTGGGTGTCGGGCGCCATCCGCTGCAGTTCCTGCTCCAGTCGGTCGCGCGAGCCGGCCCGCAGCGTGTGCATCAGCCAGGTGAGCAGGTTGCCGCCGTTGCTGAGCGCCCCTCCGATCAGGAACCGCTGCCCGTCCAGTAGGTAGGCCCACAGCCCATCCGGCGGACGCGGCGGCCCGGGAGGTCCCACCACGCGCATCGCCCCGCTGGTGCCCACCATCACCGCGATCCGGCCGGCGTGGGTGGCACCGCTGCCCACGTTGCTGCAGGCACCGTCGCCCAGTGCTGGGAACCAGGGCGCCTCGCGCAGCGGGCGCAGCCGCTCCGCGAAGGGCGGGCGCAGGCCGCGTCTCGCCTCGGTGTACTCCACTGGCGGCGTGAGCTGCTCCGGTTGTATCGGCAGCAGGGAGAGAAGCGCCGGATCCCATTGCCGTTTCGCCAGGTCGAACATCCCGGTGCCGGAGGCCATGGAGTAGGAACAGACCGGCTCGCCAAACAACCGCAGGAAGAGATACTCGCCGATCGACATCCACTGCCGCGCCTGCCGGAAGCGGTGTGGCTGTGCCCGCGCGACCCACAGCAGCCGCGGCGCCACGTACGAGGTGTGCAGCGGGCAGCCGGTGCGCTGGTGCAGGGCGCGCGCATCCAGCCGCCGTCGCAGCCACTCCACCTCCGCCGCGCTGCGGGTGTCGGACCACAGGTAGACCGGGGTTACCGCCCTCCCGGCGCGGCCCACCCCGAGCGTCGAGTGCCAGTAGGTACAAATCGCCACGCCGGCAATCGGCCGCACCCTCTCCCCGGCCTGCACCAGCGTCTCATCCAGGCAGTCCACCGCGCGCTCCACCACCTCATCGGCGCGCATTTCCGCGCCGCCGTCCGGCGTGGTGCGCACCACCTGCCGTGCCGCGGCGTGTGCCTCCGGCAGCGCGTGGCCCCGGGCATCATAGATCGCCGCGCGCACGGAAGACGTGCCGATGTCCAGTGCCACGATGTAAGGCGAGTCTGCCATGGAGTACCTCTGTTCGGTCGCCGCTGGAGGGGTGCCGGCCCGGGAATGAAGGCAGCCAGCGCATGCTCCAGCACGCCGCGTAGCGGCGCCCCACCATTCTAGCACCTGGCAGGGCGCGGGTCAACGCAAGGATTGCTGCCGGCGACGGCGTATGTGTGGGTGAAGCCGCTCGGGAAGCCCGGGGGCGGAAAGGGGTCATGCCATGCGACCATTTAGTTTTGCCGCCTTGGCGGCCGTTGCCCTGACGGTGGTCAGCCGGGCGCCAGCGGAGAGCGCGAGAGGGAAGATGATGGTGCTCACTGTGGCTCCGAACGGGAACGATGCCTGGTCGGGCACGCGTGCAACGCCGAACCGGGCCCGAACCGACGGCCCCCTCGCCACCCTGGAGGGGGCACGCGATGCGATCCGCAAGCTGAAGCAGGCCGGCGGGCTCCCGGCCGGCGGCGTGACGGTCGAGGTCCGGGGTGGGACCTACGAACTGGCGCGGCCATTGGCCCTCACCGCCGAGGATGCCGGCACCCCCGAGGCCCCGATCACCTACCAGGCCCGCCCGGGCGAGGAAGTGCGCCTGGTGGGCGGCAAGATGCTCCGTGGCTGGCAGCCGGTCACCGATGCCGCCGTCCTCGCTCGCCTTGATCCGGCCGCCCGCGACCACGTCGTGCAGACCGACCTCAAGGCGCAGGGCGTCACCGACTTCGGCGAGATGGGCGGGGGCTTTGCCAAAAGCGGCGGCCCGGGCCTGGAGCTCTTCTTCGCGGATCGCCCGATGACCCTGGCGCGCTACCCGAACGAGGGCTTCATCAAGATTACCGGGGTAGAGGGCGCCACCGAGGTCGATGTCCGCGGTACCAAAGGGCGGGCAGAGGGCGTCTTCACCTACGAGGGGGATCGGCCCCGGCGGTGGGTTGCGGAGAAAGACCCCTGGGTGCTCGGTTACTGGTTCTGGGATTGGGCCGAGGGGCGCCAGTCGGTGCAGTCTATCGAGCCGGACGCCCACCGGATGACCCTTCGTGAGCCGCACCACGGCTACGGTTACCGCGTTGGCCAGTGGTTCTACGGCTACAACCTGCTGTGTGAGATCGATCAGCCCGGCGAGTGGTATCTGGACCGCGAGAGCGGTATCCTCTACCTCTGGCCGCCGGATTCCCCGGAGAAGCACCGGGCGATGGTGTCGGTTCTGCCGACGCTGATCACCCTGGACGGGGCTTCGCACGTCACCCTGCGCGGCCTTACCCTCGAGGGCTGCCGCGGCACCGCCGTTCAGGCGAACGGGAGCGTGGGCACTCGCATTGCCGGCTGCACCGTGCGCAATGTGGGGAGTTGGGCGGTGAGCGTGAACGGCGGCGAGGGGGTGCAGGTGGTCGGCTGCGACATCTATGCTACCGGCGATGGCGGCATCTCGCTGAGCGGTGGCGACCGCACCACGCTGACCCCCGCGCGCCACCTGGCGGAGAACAACCACATCCACCATTACAGCCGCTGGAACCGCATGTACCGGCCGGCACTGATGCTGAGCGGGGTCGGACTGCAGGCCCGCCACAACCTGATCCACAACGCTCCGCACATGGCGATCGGCTTCGGCGGTAACGACCATGTGATCGAACTGAACGAAATCCACAGCGTCTGCTACGAGTCGAACGACGCGGGGGCGATTTACGCCGGGCGCGACTGGACGATGCGCGGCACCGTCATCCGCCACAACTACCTGCACCACATCAACGGGCACGAGGGACGGGGCTGCGTCGGCGTCTACCTCGACGACATGTACTGCGGCACGGAGATCGTCGGCAACGTCTTCTACCGGGTGACGCGGGCTGCCTTCATCGGTGGCGGGCGCGATTGCACCATCGCCAACAACATCTTCGTGGAGTGCGACCCGGCGGTCCACGTGGACGCGCGGGCCCTCGGCTGGGCGCACGACCACTCCGACATGTGGATTGAGGAGGCGAAGACGAAGGGCACCCTCTCCGGCATCGCCTACAACAAGCCTCCTTACAGCACCCGTTATCCCCAGTTGGTGCCGATCCTCGACGAGGACCCGGCCGCGCCCCGCGGCAACACCATCGCCCGCAACATCCGCGTTGGCGGCACCTGGGATAGCATCGAGGGGAAGGCTCGCCCCTTGCTGAAGTTGGAGAACAACTTCCTGGAAGGCGACCCGCGCTTCGTCAACGCCGGGCGCCTCGACTTCCGTCTGCGGCCGGACTCTCCCGTCTGGAAGCTCGGTTTCCAGCCGATCCCCATCGAGAAGATCGGCCTCTATCGTGACCCGGAGCGCGCCTCCTGGCC
>JAAZEB010000060.1 GCA_012512505.1 Armatimonadota bacterium
CCACAGTGCAACGCCCGATTGCTCGGGCACTCCGGCAAGCCCCCGGGAGAGCAACGGAGTGCCGCAGCCATGCGGCTTCCCCAACCCCGAAGCCCGATGGCTTGGGCACTCCGGCCAGTTGCCCGGATGCGCCCTAAGCAGCAAGCCGCAACTGGCGCAGGTAGGCCGAGAGAAAGACCACGGCCGTTCCCAGCAGCAAGCCGAGCCACAGCCAGTCGGCGCGGCGGCGCAGGCCCTCGGGGCGCGCGGGAGGAAGCACTCCCACCGCGGCGACGATCACGAACAACACGGAAAGGATCGTCTTGACGCCGAAAGCGACGGCGTAGGCGGGGCCAGCGGGGGGCCGGTCGGCGCCAGCGGCATAGACGCCCGAGAGGAGCAGCACCCCTAGGGAAGCCCACACCAGGGTGCGGACACGGCGCAGCAGGTCGCGCATCAGCAGGAACGCCTGCTCCGGGTCGGCCTGCCGCAGCGCTGGCAGCAGGGCGGCCACCAGGAAGAGAAGCCCCCCCACCGCGGCAATGGCCCCGCTCAGGTGCAGCCAGCGCATTAGCAGCAACATCTTGGTTCTTCTCGCGCCTTCTCCGCGGCCCATTGTAGCACAAGCGCCTGAGGGCGTCAATGCGGAATGAACCGGCAGTCCCTCAGGCGTGGAAGTCACGGATCGCCTGCACGATCTGGGGGTAGCTGGTCTGCCAGACGCCCGGGGGCACGTTCTCGGAAACCTGGATCTGCAGGCGGCCGCTGTGGCCCGCCTCCTCCAGGATCTCCCACGTGCGGCGGTAGACGGCGGCGGGGCCGGCCAGGTGTACAGAGGAAGGATAATTCAGTAAAAGGCGCATCTCCGGCCACAGACGCACCGCGTCGGCCGGGCGGGTGTCGTTGTCCGGGGGCGGCGAGAAGGAATCCAGCCCGCGCACCTGCGAGTCGCTGATGGCGCCCCACAGCGGCTTCAGGTCGCCATCCATGTGGACGAAGACCGGCACGTCCCAATCAGAGAGCATGTCGGCCAGGCGGTTGTAGAGCGGCAGGCAGTAGCGGCGGAAGTTCGCCTCGCCGATGGCGGGCGCGGTGATGTTGTCTGGGAAATCCACGAACGGCACGCCCACCGTGGCCACCGCCTTGCGCACCACCTCGAAGATTGCCAGCTCCACCCGCTCCAGCAGCGAGAGGCACTCCCCCACCAGGTCTGGGCAGTCTACCAGGTGCAGCGCGAGATCTTCCAGGCTGACCCACTGCACCCAGAGCTGCTGGTAGGGCGTGCGGGCCACCGCCACCATGGGCAGGCCGTCTTCCCCAAGCGCCTCGCGGTCGGCCACGAACTGCTCGAATGCCTCGCAGACCACGACATCGCGCAGGTAGGCGATCAAAGCGTGGTAGTCTGCCGGCTCCTTCACAAAGTGCGTGCGCGCCGCCGAGGAGCCATAGACCGGCTCGATCACCCGCTCCTCGGTGAGCGTGCCGGCGGGGGTGACGAGCGTGTGGCGCACGCCGCGCCGCTCGCCCACCTGGATCTCCTCCGCGTGCCAGTGGCAGTGGGGCGTTTCGATCCGGTGAACCCCCGACCAGCGGAGGATGCCCAGGTTCTCGCGCCCCACCACCGCCCAGACTTCCTCATTGGGAGCGGCGATGCCGTCGTACTGCACAAACGGAACGCGGTCGTGCTCCCTGCCCTGGATCAAGGCGAGGATCCGCTCGCGCATGGTCATCGGTTTCATCGGCCACTCCCGTCAGGGGCGCCACTCCACCAACCGGGCGCCATAGTCGGCCAGGGGTGGCTCGCCAAAGGCAGCCACGTAGTCGGCATCGATGAAGCAGGCAAAGGTGGTGACGTGGCGGATTCCCCGCCGGCCGTAATGCTCCAGGTCGGCCAGGAAGTCGGGCCGGCGCTCCGCATCCCAGGGGAGGGGTTGGCGCACCGGCTTCTGCCAGCCGGCGAAGGCGGAAACATCCAGCCAGTATTCCAGCACCTGGGCATCCGCGGCGCCGAAGTGGGCCAGGTTGGCGTCGAGGAGCTCGCGGTAGCGCGCTTTCACGGCGGGGTCGGTGGTGCCGAGGCGGGCGTCTCCGGCGCACTCCTCCACGCAGGTGAGACCGCCGGGCGCGTACTCCAGGAAGACTCCTGGCTCCGGCTGCACCTGCTGCGGCGGATAAAGCGTGCAGGCGTAGGCCAGGTGGGCAAGGCGGGCGTTTGGGTCCACGGCGCGCAGCGCCCGGATGATATGATTTTCCACTACCAACGCCTGGTCGGCGGCCGACAGGTCGCGGCAGCGGGGGCAGCGGCAGGGTGGCTTGCCATCGTCTCCCCAGTAGAAGTAGCGGCCGGTGGTGGGGCGCAGCACGTCGGCGATCGCGACGGCGTTCTCGGCGGCGATCGCCAGCGCGCGCTCGGAGTGAACGCAGAGGTTGCAATCGGGGGTACGCTCGCCTTGGTCGTCCATCCGGAAAAACTCCGGGTTGGCGGCGAAGAGGTCACGCGGCAGCAGGTCGCGCATGGCATGCAGCTCGTACTCCACCTCGATGCCCAGCTCGCGGCACTCTGCCAGGAACTGCTGCCCGGCCTCGGTCCGCATGCCGGCCGCCACCTTGCCGACATCGCCGGAGTCGTGCATCCCGATGGTGGTGAGGCCGGCTTCCTTCGCCCGCCGCGCCCACCCCGGCAGCGACAGATCGGCCGGCATCAGCACGATGCCCCGCGTCTGAAAGAACGGCTCGTCGCCTGGTGCTTGCACTCTGTGAACTCCTTCCCCGGGAGGATCGCCCCCCTCGGCCCCCTGCCTTCCCGGGGGGAACGACTGCCAAGCCGTGCCCAGCGCGCGCCCGGCTGCCATCCCCCCGCGCTGATCAGAAGTTGGCGCTTGCCGCCGGGAATCCTGGGGCGGCGCCAACCGCTCGTGCCGGTCTCCTCCGCGGCTCCTGCACCGGCGGCCCCGAGAGAGCGGCCCGCGCGGCAGGAACGCCCCTTTCGCTCCCGAAGAGGATCCCCCGGGGAAGAGGGAAACACTGTGTCGCCGCCCGGCACCGCGGCGGCGCGAACCAGACGGCGGGCGTCTCTTGCACCGCTCAGCACCAGCAGGCTTCCGACACCACCCGATCCGAGAGTGGGGATGGGTTCTCATCCCCTGGAAGGGAACAGCATGGCAGCGCTCAACGTTGGCATCATCGGCCAGGGACGCAGCGGCCGCGACATCCACGGCAACTACCTGGTCACCGACCCGGAGTACTTCCGCATTGCCGCGGTGGTGGATCCGCTTGAGGACCGCCGGCAGCGCGCCGTGGCGGAATATAAGTGTGACGCCTACGCCGACTACCACGCCTTATTCCAGCGCAAAGACCTCGACCTGGTGGTGAACGCGACACCGAGCCACCTGCATGTGCCGATCACGCGCGAGTTCCTGGACGCGGGCTACAACGTGCTGTGCGAGAAGCCGCTGGCGAAGCGCGCCGCCGAGGTAGACGAGCTGATCGCCGCCGCCGAGCGCTCGGGCAAGGTGCTGGCAATCTTCCAGCAGTCGCGCTTTGCCCCCTACTTCCTGAAGATGCAGGAGGTGATCGCCTCGGGCGTGCTGGGGCGTATCGTCCAGATCAGCTCCTTCTGGAACGGCTACGGCCGGCGCTGGGACTGGCAGACGCTGCAGAAGTACAACGGCGGCAGCCTGCTGAACACCGGGCCGCACCCGCTGGATCAGGCGCTCGAGCTGTTTGGGGAGGACATGCCGGAGGTCTTCTGTCGCATGGACCGCGCCAACAGCTACGGCGACGCCGAGGACCACGTGAAGCTGATCCTCAGCGGCGAAGGGCATCCGCTGATCGACATCGAGATCTCCTCCTGCTGCGGCTACCCGGGCACCACCTACAACGTCTACGGCACACGCGGCGGCCTGCGGGGCACGGCCAGCGGCCTGGAGTGGAAGTACTTCCTGCCGGAGGAAGCGCCCGAGCAACGCCTCACCGAGGAACCGCTGTGCCAGCCGGACGGCACTCCCGCCTACTGCAGCGAGCAGCTTCCCTGGCGCACCGAGAGTTGGCAGGCGAGCGAAGCCGACGGCGGCGCCTTCACCACCGCCGTGCGCGGGCTTTACCGCATGCTTTACCGCACGCTCACCACCGGGGCGCCGCTGGAGGTCACCCCGCAGCAGGTGCGCCGCCAGATCGCGGTGATCGAGGAATGCCACCGGCAGAACCCAGGGATCTACTGAGCCATGACGACGCGTGAGTTGTTCCTGGAGAGCTGCCGGTTCGGCCGGCCAGCGCGTACCTTCCGCTGGGAGGTGTGCGCCGCCTGGGGGGCTACCCTCGAGCGGTGGCAGGGCGAGGGCTTGCCCGCGGGCGTCTCGCTCTATGACGCCTTCGGCATGGACTGGCATGCCGGCTTCCTCACCTTCCAGGAAGCGACCGGCATCCACACCGGCTTCACCACCTCGCCCTACATGCCGTTCTTCCCGCAGGAGGTGCTGGGGGAGGACGAGCACACGATCACCACCCGCGACAGTGACGGCATCGTGAAGCGCAACCTGAAGGTGCGCCCCGAGACATCCATGCCGCAGTTCCTGCAGTTCCCCGTGCGCACCCGTGAGGACTGGCGCCGGGTCCGCGATGAGCACCTGCAGCCTTGCCCGGAGCTGCGCTTCCCGGCCGATTGGTCGGCGCTGGAGGCGCGCTTTGCCGGCCGCGAGGAGCCGCTGGGGATGCCCCTGTGCGGCGCTTTCGGCCACCCGCGCAACCTGATGGGCGACGAACACCTGCTGGTGACCTACTACGACGACCCGGCCCTGATCCACGAGATCCAGGAACACTGGGTGTGGCTCTACCGGCAGATCATCGACGAGGTGACCGCTCACCTGCAGCTCGACTACGTCCTCCTCTGGGAGGACATGGCCTACAAGACCGGACCGCTCATCTCACCGGCGCTCTTCCGCGAGTTCATGCTCCCCTACTACCAGGAGATCGTGAGCCACATCCGCAGCAAGGGGATCGACCTGGTCTTCGTCGATACCGACGGCAACGCGGAGGTGCTCCTGCCGCTCTTCCTGGAGGCCGGCATCAACGGCTTCTTCCCGTTCGAGCGGGCGGCCAACATGGACCCGGTCCGCCTGCGCCGGCAGTACGGCCACGCCTTCTGCATCTTCGGCGGCATCGACAAGCGCGAGGTAGCGCGCGGCCGTGAGGCGATCGCCCGCCACGTTGACGCGTTCGTGCCGGCCTTGCTGGAGGACGGCGGCTACATCCCGATGCTCGACCACTCCGCCCCGCCCGACATCTCCCTCGACTCGATGAAGTACCTCATCGAGCGCCTGCGCTTCTGGAGCGAGAAGGTGTATGGAGCGTGAGGGGAGCGTGGGAGCACAGCCAATCCAAGCGTTAGGCGGCCGTCCGCACCCCGAAGGGGTGCCATAACCCAGCCCGGGTGCCGCACCCTGGGATCCCCCACGGGCGCATTTACGCCGAACCCTGAAAGGGTTGGACCAGAAAACCCCCGTTGTGAAACCCTTTCAGGGTTTTGGGGTTGGACACGGGCGGGTTTCCCCAGGGTTCGGAACCCTGGGCTAGGTTGTTCCACCCCTTCGGGGTGAGGCGGCACCGCCGCTCCGAAAGTTAGGCTGGCCGCAAAAGGCTATTTTCAGGGGAGAGTAAGGCCCGGCGAAACCGGCCCGCCATCGCGTTGATCATGGGAGTACGTATCGTGAGGCATTTGTTCGCTGCTGCTCTGCTGCTTGCGCTGCCGGTGCTGGCCGGCGCGAAGACAACATGCCAGGTGTCGGAGGGAGAGGTGCGCCTGACTACCGGCAACCACACCTATACGGTCGGTCACGATGGCATGCTGCAGCCGTTGGGGCTGCGCGCCAACATCGTGGGGGAGCTGGAGGGCAAAGGCATCTGGATGTTCCCGACGCGCCTGACCGACGCGAAGGTGCTTCGCGATACCGCCGAGGCGAAGGCGGTCACTGCCACCTGGGAGCTGACCGCCGGCGAGCCGCGCTACGTGCTGGAGCTGGACCTGGAGGTGCGCGAGGGGGTGCCGACACTTTTCGTGAAGAGCCGGGTGCGCCGCCTCAGCGTTGGCTTTGGAACCTGCTACTACTACTGGGGCTTCGCCACGCCGGTCACCCATTACGCGCTGCCGGGCACGCCGCTGGCGGAGTTCTCCGCCACCGAGTGGCAGGTGCTCCCGCGTGCTCAGTGGCTCTATCTGAAGCCGGCGGCAGGAGACCAGGGTTTTGGGCTGCTTTCTGACGGCCGGGTGGGCCGGTCGCCAGCCACCGGAGAGGGCCTGGCCGGCGGCGAGACCGCTTCCACTCCCTACCTCCTCTGCTCGCCGCGCACGCAGACCCTGGGCCCCGGCGACGACCTTGACGTGACCTTCGCCATCTTCACCGCCCGGAACGCCCGGGAGGTGGAGGCGCTCGCCGGCCGGATGGGGCAACTGAACGCGGGGAAAGCGGTGTTCGACTTCCAGTCATTCCCCAGCCAGGCCTTCCGGCGCGCGAAGCCGCCGCGCCCGGCCGTGACCCTCGCCACCGAGGACGGCCTGCGCCTGCGGCTCTCGCGCGAGGGCCAGGTGGCCGACCTGCGCGTGGGGAAACGGTCGCTCGCTCCCGCCTCTGGCCCGGCGAGCGGCCTGCTGCTGCGCGACTTCGCGGCGAAGACGCCGCCGCAGCCGGTGGGCGGGAGGCTTCGCCGCGCCGGCGACACCGTGCGCCAGGAAGCCGTCTGCGCCGAGGTGGCGGTCACCGCCTCCTACACCGCCCTCCCGAATCGCATCGACGTGCGGTGCGAGTTGAAAGACCGAACCGGCAAAGATCGCGCGCTGACGCTTTACTTCGCCCTGCCGGTGCGCGCCGGCAAGGGGTGGCAATGGCACGATGACCTGGAGCGGACCCGGGAGATCACGCCGCAGGAGGAGTATCTCTCGGCCGCCGCGGAGTCGCCGGTGGGGGCCAACGGCCTGAACTCGCTCTATCCGTTTGCCACCTTCGGCAGCCGCGAGGTGGCGCTGGCGGCCAGCATCCCGCTCGATCAGCCGCGGGTGTGCCGCATGGTCTACAACGCGGAACTGCAGCAGTTCTTCCTCGCTTTCGACCTGGCGCTGGTGCCGGAGGTGAAGCGCTGGCCTGGGTCGGCCTCGGTGGCGTTCAGCCTGTTCACCCACGACCCGGCTTGGGGCTTCCGCGCCTGCGCGGAGAAGTACTACCAGATGTTCCCGCAGTTCTTCACCAAGCGGGTGAAGCGTGACGGCGGCTGGGTGTGTTGGGGCAACTGCGCCAACGTGCCAGACATCGAGGAGCTGGGCTTCGCCTACCACTGGGGTGGCGACAGCCCGGAGGGCGTCGCCTGGGATAACGCCCACGGCATCTACTCCTTCCCCTACGTCGAAGCGACGAATATGCACCAGACGATGGAGGAGTTCGAGTCGGCCACCAGCGAGGACGTGGTGAAGCGCCTCCAGTGGATGGCCGACCCGGCGCGTACTGAGCGGCTGCCGAACTGGCACTACAACCACCCCTACGGGGTACATCTGGGCGACCGCGATGCCGCCCTGCGCCAGAGCGCCCAGGCATACCTGAAATCGCTGCTCTACGACGAGGAAGGGCGCATCTACGGTAGCGCCAGCAAGACGGAGTTCGACCTGCTGATCGCCAAGTACGTGCCGTGCAACGCCAACCCCGCCCTGCCCGGCGGCTTGGGCGCCTACTATCTGGACACCTGGATTCCGAAGTACCAGGCGCTGATGGAGTCGAAGGGGGGCAAGATCGATGGCATCGCCCAGGACAACTACCACGTGGGCGATACCGCGCTCTCCCGGCGGCGGGAGCACTTCGCCCACGAGACGATTCCCCTCACCTTCGAGCGGCGCACTGGCCAGCCGGTGATCGCCAAGTACTTCACCACCTATCAGTTCACCGAGGAGTATAAGCGGCGCCACCCGGAGAAGCTGGTGATTGCCAACACCTGCAGCGCCCAGTACCCGTTCACTTACCAACTGCTGGACATTCACGGCTACGAGTGGAACATCGAGAGCCTGGCGCCGTTCGCGCGGGCGCTGGCCTACCGCAAGCCGGTCTGCTCGCTCCCGGTGCAGCCGCCCCACAAGGAGGAGCGGTGGATTAAGTGGCACCTGCGCTACGCCTTCTTCCCCGGCGGCTATGCCAACTCCGAGACGTACCTCAACCGGGAGGCGATGCGCAAGTACGTGCCGGTGATCCGCGACCTCTCACTGGCCGGCTGGGAGCCGATCACCCGGGCGCGCTGCGCCGACGCCGACATCGCCGTGGAGCGCTTTGGGCCAGACCGGTTCACACTCTTCAATGGGGCGGCGGCCGAGAAGCGCGCCGTGGTTCGGCTGGAGCAGCCGCTGCTGCAGGCGCAGCCCACACGCGCGCGCGACTTGCTGACCGGGGCCGAGTATCCGATCACCGACGGCGCCTTCACGGTGACGCTGCCGGCGAACGACGTGACGGCGGTGCGGCTGGAGTAATCGACGGCGGTCCCTCGCCGCGTTACCATTGGGAGGTGAGGCTCGGGTGACCCGAGCCTCACCTCCCGGGCAGAGGAGAACAACGTGAAGGTAGGGTTTGCCGAGGTTGATATTACCCCCCGGGTGGGGATGCAGATTCATGGCGGCTACGGGCAGATCTTCAGTCAGGGGGTGCGCGATCCCCTGAAGGCGGAGGCGGTAGTCCTCGATGACGGTGTGACCCAGGTGGCGCTGGTGGGGCTGGACCTGCTCGGCATCCACAACAGTATCGCCTGGGATGCCCGGGCGCGCGTCGCCAAGGCGACGGACATCCCAGGAGAGCACGTGCTGATGGGCTGCTCGCACAACCACTGCGGCGGCCCTACCGAGATGTTCCACCCGGCGATGTTCGAGCAGGTGCCGGAGCGCGAGCGCTGCCTGAAGCTGCTCACCGAGACCGCGTCCCACGTTGACCCGGACTACGCCATCCAGGTGGCCGCCGGCATCGCCGAGGCGGTGCGTCAGGCCTGGGAGCGCAAGCAAGACGCCCTCCTTGCTCCCGGCATCGGCAAGGAGCCCACGGTCGCCTTCAACCGGCGCTTCCGCATGCGCGACGGCCGCACCGTCACCCACCCGGGCAAGTGCAACCCGGATATCCTCGAGCCAGCCGGCCCGGTGGATCCCGACGTGGGCGTCCTCTCCGCCTGGACCCCCGGCGGCGAGTTCCTCGGCTGCGTGGTGAACTTCACCTGCCACGGCACTTGTGGGGTGGGCCTGAACGAGTACAGCGCCGACTGGCCCTACTTCATGGATGAGACGATCAAGGGCCTGATGGGGCGCGAGGCCACCGTGGTCTTCCTGAACGGCGCCTGCGGCGACGTGACCCAGGTGGACAACCGCTCCTTCACCCCGCCCGACTTCGGCCCGGAGTGCGGCCGGTTCGTGGGCGGGCGCGTCGGCGCCGAGGCGGTGAAGGTGATCGTCGGCAGCCGCGAGCGGCACGACCTGGCGCCAATCAGCGTGCGCCGGGCGGTGCTGGAGGTGCCGTTCCGGGAGCTGCCCGCCGAACGCCTGGAGAACGCGCTGCGCCGCCTGGAGCAAGAGCCGCGCGACATCGAGTGGTGCTACGCGCGCGACCTCTACCTGCGCAGCCAGCTTCAGCAGGTGATCCGTACCTGGCCGGTGGAAGTGCAGGTGATCCAGGTGGGGCCGGTGGTCTTCGCCGCCAACCCCGGCGAGTTCTTCTGCCAGTATGGCCTGGATATCAAGGCGGGCTCCGGCTTCCCCTACACCTTCGTGGTGGAGCTGGCCAACGGCTCGGCCGGCTACATCCCCACCGAGGATGCCTTCCTGCCGACCGGCGGCGGCTACGAGTCGCGCCACGGCGGGCACAGCTACCTACGGCCGGACACCGGCCGCCGCATCGTGGAGACGACGCTCTCGCTGATCCGCGAGCTGCCGCCACCGCGCCCGATCCCGCCGAAGCAGCACACCACCGGCCAGCCGTGGGACATGGGGCTTTGGGGGCCGGAGTTGGCCTGAGGAGATCCGGGGCCGAGGCTGCGAGCGGCTCAAGACGCAACGGGCGCGGCGGCAACCGATTCGTCGGCTTGCCCTGCCGCCCCGTTGCGGTGATAGCCCGGGGGGAGGCCTGGCCATGCGCTATCTGGTCATCGCCGCGGCGGCACTGTTCGCGGGCGTGACGGCCGGCAGTGCGGCGGCTGTTGAGCTGGTCGTCAACCAGCAACACCCCGAGGCCGATGATGCCAACCCCGGCACCGCGCGGTCTCCCCTGAAGAGCATCTCCGCGGCGGCGCAGCGCGCGCAACCGGGCGACCGCGTGGTGATCTACGGCGGCGTCTACCGCGAGAGTGTCACCCTGCCCCGCGGCGGCACCCCGAGCCAGCCGATCGCCTTCACCGCGGCGCCGGCCGCGAACGTCGTGGTGACCGGCGCTGACCGCCTCACCGAGTGGCGCCGCGAAGAGGGCCCCGACCGCATCTACAGCACTCCGTGGCCCCACCGCTTCATCACCTGGAGCGAGACCGGCACCCACCCGGCCGATGACTACCACGCGATCATCGGCCGCGCCGAGCAGGTGCACGTCGACAACTACCCTCTCCTCCAGGTGCTGGAGCGTGCAAAGCTCAGCCGCGGCACCTTCTGGGTCGACGCGGAGCACCAGCGCCTGTACGTGTGGAGCCGGGACAACCGCGACATCTCGACCCTTCGCGTCGATGCCTCCGTCCGAGAGGTGCTGTGGCGCTCGAAGGAGCACGTGCGGCTGCGGGGCATCCGCTTTCGCTACGCCGCCAACCAGGCGCAGACAGGCGCGGCGCAGTTCGCGGCCCACAACGTGGTGGAGGACTGCGTCTTCGAGCGCACTAACAGCATGGGAGCGGCCTTCACCGGTGAGGGGATCGTGGTGCGGCGCTGCACCTTTGAGGCGAACGGCATGGACGCCTTCACGGCCGTCCGCGCGCACCGCCTGCGGATGACGGACTGCGTTATCCGGAACAACAACACCAAGGGCTTCAACCGTGGCTGGGGCGCGGGCAACAAGCTCGCCCTCTGCCGGGGCGTGGTGATCGAGCAGTGCGTGTTCGAGGCTAACCGCAGCGTCGGCCTGTGGTTCGACATCGGCAACGAGGAGTGTGTGGTCCGCAACAACCTCTTTGCCAACAACGAGGACGCGGGCCTGTTCTACGAGATCTCCTACGGCCTGCGCGCGCACGACAACGTGTTCGTCGGCAACGGGCTGGCCGACACCCACGGCGCCTGGGGAGCCAACGGCGCCATCGCCCTCTCCAGCTCGCCAGGGTGCGTCATCGAGCGCAACTTGATGGTCGGCAACCGGGAGGGCTTCCAGTTCCGGGAGCAGCTTCGCACCACCCCGCGCATCGACGACGAAGAGCGCGTCGAGGCGGTGTGGAACCACGACACGGTGGTCCACAACAACGTGATCGCCTTCAACGAGCGGGCGCAGACCGCCGGGTGGTTCGCTACTGAGGACGGCCGGCACTGGCCAAGGGCGATGCAGAAGAGCCGGCCGGAAGCGAGCGGTCGGCCGGCCGACAACATCGCGGCCGACTACGTCGCGAAGGACTCGGGGGGCCAGCCGGTTGGCCTGAGCCTCGAAGCGCTGGCGCTGACGTTGACCGGAAACCTCTACGACACCCATCCCGGGCAGCCGCTGTTCCAATGGGGGTGCCTCTGGGATGACGACCACCGCGTGTTCCACTCTTTGGCACCGGTTGTGGCGGAGCTTGGCCTAGAGAAGGGAAGTCGAGTGGGGGGCGTGAGCTTCCGCGATCCCCTGACCCGCGACTTCCGAGTGCCGCGCGACAGCCTCATCTTGAAGATGGGCTGTTACCCGCGGGGCTCCGTGCCTGGGGTCCGGCTGGGCATCGCGCGCTGAGGGCTGGCCCTGGGGCGCGGCGGTGAAGGGGGGCAAGACCAGGAGATGAGCAAGCCGCTACGACGGGCACTGGCAGCGTGGCTGGTGATGGCCGTCGCCATGACCGCGAACGGCATCCTCCGGGAAGTGGTGCTGGTGCCGCGCCTGGGCGCCACCGCGGCGGGCGTGGTTAGCGCCGCGGTGGGGGTCGCCATTCTGCTCACCATCAGTGGGGCGTTCCTGCTGCGGGTGCCGCTGACACGGCGAGACGCCACCTCGATTGCGGTGGTGTGGCTCGTGCTCACCGTCGGGTTCGAGTTCCTGATCGGCCGCAGCGTGGACCGCAAGTCGTGACAGGAGCTGCTGGCGAACTACAACCTGCTGGCGGGGCGCCTCTGGCCGCGGGTGCTGGCGGCGCGGGGCGCCTCGCCCGTCCTCTGGCGCTGGTGGCAGCAGCGTCACTCCCCATCCGGCGGGGAAAGGGATCCTTCGCCACACTGAGAAGGGCCGATCCGTTCCCAAGGCTCGTCGGCGGGTCAGTGGGCGGTGGCGGGGTGCTCGTC
>JAAZEB010000061.1 GCA_012512505.1 Armatimonadota bacterium
ACACGGCCGTTAAGCCCCAAGGGCCGAAGGTACTGCCGCCAAGCGGCGGTGGGAGACTAGGTAGCGCCAGGGAACTTCCAAGGGCTGTCGCATCTACTCGCGTCAGCCCTTTTGCTTGTACAGGCCACCCTCAGTCGAGACCCGACGCCCGCACAGCGTGCCCCGGCCCGGGCACCCCCGTTTACCGTGCTCGCGCGACGGGAACCATCCTCTGCAGAAAGTAGTGCCTCGGCGGCGACGGACAGGGGCGCGACGCTCGCGATGACCCCTGCCCTCGGCACGTGTCACAGGGGCAGAGGGTGGTCCGACCAGAAGAACCCAGAAGTCCGTTCATCGGCCCGAACTCGCACGAGGCGCTCCTTGGGCGGCGGGAGGCGGGAACGCTGACGTGGCACGGCCCGGCACGGATGCTGTTTGCGCGCTCCGCGTTTGCCGTGGCCGCGCAAGCCATGGTCGCGGCACTCTTCGTCCTGCGGGGATCGCCGACCCCCTGGCGCGACTCGGAGCCGTGGCTGCCGGTGTACGGTACCCTGATCGACGCCGGCTGCCTGGCGCTGCTGTGGCGCCTCACGCGGCGCGAGGGGATCGGCCTGTTTGAGCTTGTCGGGTTCGAACGGGCACGTCTGGGGCGCGATCTGCTGCTGGGTCTGGTGCTCATCCCGGTGAGCCTTCTGTTCATCCTGGGCGGCAGCTACGCGGCCGGGTGGATCGTCTACGGAACCCTTGCGCCGCCGGTCCTCTTCGGCCGCCTGCCGTTTCCTGCGGTTCTCTATGGCGTGCTGGTGTGGCCGTTCATCTGGGGGCTGACCGAGCAGATGACCTACAACGGCTACCTGGTACCCCGCTTCCAGGTTCTCCGGCGGAGCACGGGTGTGGCGGTGGCCGTGGTGGCGTTCGCCTGGGCGCTGCAACACGCCTTCATGCCGTTGACCTTCGACCCGGAGTTCATGGCGTTCCGGCTGTTGGCAGCGATCCCTTCCAGCATCTTCCAGACGCTGGTATATCTGCGGCTTCGCCGGTTGTTTCCACTCGCGTTCGCGCACGCCCTGATGGACAGCGCAACCGTGCTGATCCCGGTGCTGCAATGACGATACAGATCTGGCGCTTCGTGACGTTATTACTTGCGGCGCTTGCGCTATCGCTACCATCGGCGCACGTACTCGAGATGCCGCAGAAGTTGCGCTACGACGCGCAGCTCTACTCGGCCGTCAACACAACCCTCTATCGCTACTTCGCCATCGTCGGCGGCGTGTACTCGATGGGGGCGATTCTCGCGGCCATCATCCTGGTGGTACTGCTGCGCGAGCACCGGCGGGCGTTCGTCTGGGCCGCGGCGGGCACGGCACTGTACCTGTTGTGGTTCGTGAGTTGGCTGACGTTGGTCGCGCCAGTCAATCGCGAGATCGCCTCGGCGCTGGAGGTTGCCCCCGGTAGCGTGGCCGAGCTGTGGCTGAAGCTGCGGGCGCGGTGGGAGTATGGGCACGCAGTGGGGTTTGTGCTCGAACTGATGGGCTTCTGCGCGCTGGTGATCTCGGTGCTCGTCGATACGCCGGCAGATGACGATGCCCGCTGAGGAGACGAAGGCGGGATAAGCCACTGCTTGACTGAAGTGTGGCCGGCCAGGGCGATGCACTGGCGCCAGCCAGCCGGTTCGGTCGGCCCCTCCTGCCCTTGTGTCTAGGAAGAGCAGGATTGAGCTACTGTGTCTAGGAATAGCAGGGTTGAGCTGCCGGCGACCCCGTCCGTCGAGGCGGCTGGGAGAAAGTAAAGTAATGACAATGTTTGGCGAAGAGGCGAAGCAGACGCTGCAGGAGGGCACGGCTGCCCTGCAGGTAGAAAACCCCGCCGAGGCAATCCGCGAGTTGGCGCGGGCGTTCGACCTTGATCCCTCACTGATCGACGTGGGCCTGACGCTGGCCATTCTGCAGCTTCAGGAAGGCGACCTCGACGAGAGCTGGGCGACGATCCAGAAGGTGCTGCAGCAGGCGCCTGAGCATCCGCTGGGCCTGGCGGTCTCGGGGGCCATTCTGCTGGAGCAGGGGCAGCTAGACGAAGCGCTCTCCCGGCTCGAGAAGGCTTACTCCAGCCTGCCCAACGATAGCCTGACCCACGGGATGATGGTCAAGGCGTACCTGATGACGGGGAGGTTTGAGGATGCCCGCGTCGCCGCGGAGCGGCTGGTGAAGCTCAACCCGGATAGCGCCGACGCCCACGCCTTGCTCGGGCACGCCTACTACTCGCTGGGCGACCGGAAGCGTGCCACCTCGGCGCTGAAGCAAGCCGTCCGGCTCGACCCGGACCTGGGAGTGCCCCACTTCCTGCTCGGGGTCATGGAGGTGGAAGGCCGCCGATGGCGCAAGGCGATCCCCCATCTGGAGAAGACGCTCGAGATCGATCCGGAGCATGCCGGCGCTCTCGCCAGCCTGGGGCTCGCGCTGGCGGAGACCGGGCAGATGGACGCCGCGCTGGACGCCCTGGAGGAAGCGCTGGTGCTCGAAACGGATGATCCCGATGTCCTCCGATATGCCGGAGAGGCGTACCTCGCGCTCGACTGCTACGACGAAGCGTTGAATGTCTACCGGAGCCTGAGCGAGATCGAGCCTGGCGACCCGATTCCTCACTACCTGGTGGGTCGGCTCTCGGCAATCACAGGTAACCAGAGGCAGATGCGGAAGGCCTATGCGATGCTAATGCGCCTCGACCCCGAGTTAGCCCATCGGCTCGCGCGCGAAACGGGCCTCAACGAGGAGCCCCGGGCGGCGCAACCGGCCACCGGCGAGAAGGCAACGTCGCCGACGGAGTCTAAGGTCTACCAGATCAAGGTGACCCTCAAGGGAACGCGCCCCCCGATCTGGCGGCGGCTTCTCGTTACCAGCGATACCCGGCTGTCTGAACTTCACGACATCCTCCAGATCGCCATGGGATGGGACGACGACCATCTCCACGTGTTCCGGGTTGGCCATCAGGAGTACGCCGATCCCTCCCACGAACTGGAGGGCGCGGCCGACGAGAGCCGCGTGACGCTGGGCCAGATTGCCCCCGACGTGAAAAGCAAGCTGGTCTACGAGTACGACTTCGGCGATAGCTGGGTCCACGAGATCGTCGTCGAAAAGATCCTGGAGCCGGAGGCAGGCGTGAAGTACCCGCTCTGCGTCACTGGGAAGCGGAGCGGGCCTCCTGAGGATATCGGCGGTGTGGGGAGCTACGCGCACCTCCTGGAGGCGATCCAGGATCCCGACCACCCGGAGCACGAGCAGTACCTGGAGTGGGTTGGTGAGGACTTCGATCCCGAGGCATTCGACTGCGACGACGTGAACGAGGAGCTCCAGCGGATGATCGGGTAGCCGGTCCGGTCGCGGGGCCGGGGGCGGGCAGGAAATGGGCGCGCGCGCCGCCAATAAGGGACCGTAGTTCGTTGCTTGTCTCAGTGCGCGTTTGCCCAGGGAGAGTTGCTCGCTCTATGCCACGCAAGAAGAAGGTCGCGGTCGAACCGGAGGAGAGCGTTGCCTTCGTATCGCCGGCGCAGAGCATCCCCGAGGTGCTGCCGGTCATTCCACTGCGCGATAACCAGGTTGTCTTCCCCCGCAACATGCTGCCCCTCTTTGTTGGGCGCGACAAGTCGATCCGGGCTCTCGAACAGGGCCGGCAGGTCCTGCTGATCGCCCAGCGCGACTGCGATGTAGAAGAGCCCGAGCCGGGCGATCTCTACACCATCGGCACGGTGGCCGAGGTGATGCAGATCTTCCGCCTCCCCGAGGGCGCCGTGCGCATCGTCATCGAGGGGCTGGCCCGGGCCCGCGTGCATGCCTACGTGCAGGACGAGCCGTTCCTCGTTGCCCAGGTGCAGTTGCTCGACGAGCCGGTCGATGAGGGCATCGAGCTGCAGGCACTGATGCGCTCCGTGTGCCGCCAGTACGAGGAGATCGTCAACCTCGACCGCAACGTGCCCCCCGAGCTGCTCCAGGGGATCAAGCACATCGAGGACCCGGCAGAGCTGTCTGACCAGATCGCGCCCAACCTGCCGGTGAAAACCGAAACGAAGCAGAACCTCCTGGAGACCCTCTCGCCCCGCGAGCGCCTGGAGAAGCTGACCGGCATCCTCCAGCACGAGGCGGAGATCCTCCACATCGAGCGCGACATCCGGATGCGTGTCGATAAGGAGATCAGCGACTCGCAGCGCGAGTTCTACCTGCGCGAGCGCCTGAAAGCGATTCAGCAGGAGTTGGGCGAGCGCGACGAGCGCACCAGCGAAGTGGAGGAGTTCCGCCAAAAGATCGCCGCCGCCGGCATGCCCCAGGAGGTCAGCGAGCGTGCCCTCAAGGAAGTAGACCGCCTGGAGAAGATGCCGTTTGCCACGCCGGAAGCGGTGGTGGTGCGCACCTACCTCGACTGGCTGGTGGCCCTCCCCTGGGCGATCAAAACGGAAGACCGCCTCGACGTTGCCGAGGCGGAGCAGGTGCTGGACGAAGACCACTACGGACTGGTGAAGGTGAAGGAGCGGGTGCTGGAGTTCCTGGCGGTGCGCAAGCTCACCAGCCAGATGAAGGGCCCAATCCTTTGCTTCGTGGGGCCTCCCGGGGTGGGCAAGACCTCCATCGGCAAGTCGATTGCCCGCGCCCTGGGGCGGAAGTTCGTGCGCGTCTCCCTCGGTGGCATCCGCGACGAGGCAGAGATCCGCGGGCACCGCCGCACCTACATCGGCTCGATGCCCGGACGCATCATCCAGGCCGTCCGGCAAACCGGCTCGCGCAACCCGGTTTTCATGCTGGATGAGGTCGACAAGGTGGGGGCCGACTTTCGCGGCGATCCCACCGCGGCCCTCCTGGAGGCGCTAGACCCGGAGCAGAACGGGGCGTTCAGCGACCACTACCTGGAGGTGCCGTTCGACCTCTCCGACGTGATGTTCATCACCACCGCCAACCTGCTCGACCCGATCCACCCGGCCCTCAAAGACCGCATGGAGGTGATCCACTTCCCGGGCTACACCGAGGGCGAGAAGCTGGAGATCGCCCGCCAGTTCCTGGTGCCGAAGCAGCGCGAGCAGCACGGGCTTACCTCAGACGGCCTCCACATCGGCGATGATGCGCTGCTGCGGCTTATCCGGGAGTACACCCGCGAAGCGGGGGTGCGCAACCTGGAGCGCGAAATCGCCGCGATCTGTCGCAAGGTGGCCCGGCGCGTGGCTACCGGCGAGACCGGGTGCGTTCAGGTGGGCGCCGACGACGTTGCCTCCTATCTGGGGGCGAGCAAGTACCGCTACGGCCTGGCTGAGGAGCGCGACGAGGTGGCCGTGGCGATGGGCCTCGCCTACACCGAGTTCGGCGGCGACGTTCTCCCGGTGGAAGTGAACCTGATGCGCGGCAAGGGGCAGCTCGCCCTCACCGGCCAGCTTGGCGACGTGATGAAGGAATCGGCCCAGGCGGCGCTCTCCTGGCTGCGGGCGCGTGCCCCCCAGCTCCAGATCAGCGCGGAGGTGTTTGCCGAGACGGACATCCACGTGCATGTGCCGGCCGGCGCCGTGCCCAAGGATGGCCCCTCGGCGGGGATCACCATGGCCACCGCCCTGGCGTCGGCGTTCACCAACCGCGCCGTGCGCAAGGATCTCGCCATGACCGGCGAGATCACCCTGCGCGGGCGGGTGCTGCCGGTCGGTGGTGTCAAAGAGAAGATCCTGGCGGCGCACCGCGCCGGCGTGCGCACCGTAATCCTCCCGGACGAGAACCAGAAGGACCTGGAGGAGATCCCAGACAACGTGCGCCGCGACCTGCGCTTTTGCTTTGTGAAACAGGTTGAGGAAGTGCTGGCCCAGGCGCTTTTGCCCGCGGCCGGCGAAGCCGCGTAAGTGACGCTCGGCCCAGAGCGGTGCCCCGCGGCAGCCCGCGAGCGGCCCGGTTTGTGCGTTGATGGGTCCTTGGTTCGGGAGAAAGGAACGTGGTCCGCGACCCCTTTGCCCGGCGGCTCCGCCCGGAGCCGGCGCCAGTAGTGGTGCTCAGATCCCACGGCCTTCTGCGCGCCGCCGGCCTCCTGCTGGCGGCGCTGCTGCTGCTGACCGGCTGCCGGCGCCAGCAGCCACTGGTGCACCCCGGGCCGCCACCCCCGCCGCCGCTGCTTTCCACCGACCCCTGGCAGCTCTCGATCAACCAGCCGGGCCACGTGCGCGTCTACCTGGGCAACGGCTACCTCGGCGTCAACGCTTCCCAGGAGGGTCTCGGCCGCGATGGGGAGGAGCGCCTCGATGCCTTCGTCTCCGGCTTCTACGTCAATGAGGGCTTCGCCGTGGGGCCGCAGTGGGCCGCCCCGGAGATCCAGATCAACGGCAAGCGCCTGAGCCCGGAGGGCGCGCGCGACTACACGCAGACGCTGGACCTGCGCCGCGGGCTGCTGCAGACCCGCTATCGCTGGCGCGGCCGGCCGGCCACCGAGGTCGAGATCACCCTCTTCCCCGCGCGCCACGATCCCCACCTGGGGGTGGTGCAGGTGGCGCTGACGCCACGCCGCCGCTGCCGGGTGGCTATCTCACCCGCGGCGGCCGGCGTGCCGGGGTGTGCCGCGGCCGCCGTGGACCGGGCCGGGGTGGGCACCGAGGCGCCGCTTGCCGCCGCCGAGGTCACCCTCTCCCCGGGAGAGCGTTGGGTCTTCACCCGCTACGTGGGGATCTGCGCCGGGCGCGATGCCCCGGCGCCGGAACGTCAGGCGCAGAGCGTCGCCGAGCAAGCGGCGAAGCAGGGCTTTGCCGCGGTGTTGCGGGCGCACACGGCTGCCTGGGAGCGCCTCTGGGCGCGCGATCTCACCCTTGAGGGCGACCCCCGCGCCCAGCAGGTGCTGAACGCCTTCCGCTACTACCTGCTGGCCAGCGTGTGTGAAGGCCGCGCCGACAGCGTGCCGCCGATGGGCCTCTCCAGCGCCATCTACCAGGGGCACATCTTCTGGGATGCCGACGTGTGGGTCTTCCCGGCGCTGGTTCCCCAGTACCCGGAGCTGGCGCGCTCCATCGTCGAGTACCGCTACCGCACCTTGCCGGCGGCGCAGGCCAATGCCCGCGCGCAAGGGCTGCGCGGCGCCGACTATGCCTGGGAGTCGGCCCAGACCGGCAAGGAGACGGTCAACGGTGAGTTCGTGCACGGCCGCCACGTCAACGCGGGCGTGGCCCTGGCCCAGTGGCAGTACTACCTCTGGACGGGAGACCGCGCCTGGCTGAAACAGCGCGGCTACCCCGTGCTGCGCGCCACGGCGGACTACTGGCTCAGCCGCGTGGTCCGCGCCGGCGAGCGCTACGAGATCCACGGCGTCATGGGTCCGGACGAGACCCGCGGTCCGGTGAACAACAACGCCTGGACCAACGCGATGGCCCAACTCAACCTGGAGGTGGCGGCGCGCGCGGCCCGGCTGGTTGGCGAGACCCCCGATCCGCGCTGGAGCGCCGTTGCCGCCCGCCTCTGGATCCCCTTCGACCCGCGGGCCGGCCGCTACCGCCAGCACGACCAGGAGGAGCAAGCCGGCCACAAGCAGGCCGACTGCGAGCTGCTCATCTACCCGCGCCGCCTGGCGATGCCGGATGAGGTCGCCGCCCGCACCTACGACCACTACAAGAGTCTCGTCAGCACCTACGGCCCGGCGATGACCGCCTCGATCTACGCCACCATCGCCGCGCGCCTGGGCCGGCCAGCAGAGGCGAAGGAGCGTTTTCACGAGTCTTGGGAGCCGTTCCTGGTAGGGCCGTACCACCTCTTCAGCGAGAAGCGCACTACGCCGCGCACCTGCTTCATCACCGGCCTGGCCGGCACCCTGCAGAGCATCCTCTATGGCTTCGCCGGCCTGGAGCCCACCGAGGCCGGCCTGCGGGTGAACGCGGCGCTCCCGCCCGGCTGGCACGGCCTGCGCCTCACCGGCATCCGCTGGCGTGGACAGACGCGCGACCTCGACCTGAAGCCCGCCGCCCCGTAAAGCGCAGGGGCGCCCGGCCAACGCCCGATTGCTCGGGCACTCCAGCTATCTCCTGGAGGGGTAACATCCCTTCGGTGTCGGGAGATGCCTCCTACGGTGGGGGTATGCGTCTTACGTCGGCCGGCGGGACGCCGGCGATCCGACCAATCGGCGTCGAAAACGCCTCTTACGGTGGGTCTGGCGGGGTATTCTCTCTTACCATGAAGAAGAGCGCGCGCCGGAACTCCCCTGGGTGATAGCGCGCCTCCGCTGGCTGGTAGTGACAGCGCAGGTCCCACGACACGATCTGCGGCTTGAGGTCCGCCGGAACGTCCAGCGCCAGCGTCGCCACGCCGCGGCCCCGAGGCGCCAGCGTCAACGCTTGCGTGGCGGGCGTTCCTTGCCAGGGGTGACCGCACTCGAGGGTCACGCGCACCGGGCAGGGGAACTCGCTGGTGAGGTGTGCCTGCCACTGGGTGCGCCGTCCGGGCTGCACTTGCAGCGTGGAGGGCCGCAGGGTCAGATGCACCCGCGGCGCCACCGGCGGGCTCAGCCGGCGCTGGGCCAGGTAGCGCAGCGGGCGGGTCGAGTAGACGTAGCGCACACTCTCATCCACCGGCAGCACCAGCGCGCCGCCGGACCGCCGGGGCAGTGGCAGCTTCGTGCCGCTTAGCGACAGCACCTGCGTGATGCCCGAATCTGGCCCCAGGCGCACCTCGCCGCGCCCGCCGCCATCCCACAGCACCGTGATGTAACCGCCCGGACGCGCGCAGCGCACGCCGTAAAGCGGCGGCTTCAGCGCCGCCTCCAGCCCCTCGCAGCGCGTCGCGCCCAGCAGACGGGTCATGGTGCGATAGGCAGTGTAGGCCGGCTTCGGCTTGCCGTGCCAGTCGACGATCCCAAAGCAGTGCTCCGGGTTGCGCCGGTCGGTGCCCTCGTCCTGGAACGCGTACCAGAAGAGGCGGCGCACGCCGGAGGCGATCAGCAGCAGGTGCGTGCGCACCAGCCACTGGGCCTGTCGCTGATAGCTGCTGGGTGGCATGTGCCATGCCCCCTCGTATGTTGGGTGTCCGCTCTCGCTGGCGAGGATCGGCCGTTCCGGGTCTCCTACCCGACGCAGCAGCTCCCGGCAGGCAGCCAGACTGGCCAGCAGCCCCTCCGGCGCGCCGAGGATGCCCCCGCGCGACAGCGGCGTCGAAACCTTGCCGTAGGGGTGCAGGTCCAGCACGTCGACCGCCTCGCGCAGGCCGGCCGCGTAGGCCGCCGCCAGGTAGTCGGTGCCGGGGCCGACCAACTCACCGCCGACCGCCGGGCCGGCGAGGAGCATCAGCGGCGAGAAGCGCCGGGCGGCGGCGCGCGTCGGGGCGAAGGCGCGTACGAACTCCTCGGCGAAGGTGTGGGCGAAGTCCGGCTCGTTTTGCGTCGCGGTGAGCCAGGCGCCGGTGGTCTCAGCCAGACGCCGGTAGTCGGCTGGGTCGGTGAAGGTGGCGTGCGGCATCAGCGCCATGCCGGCCTCGGCGAACAGCAGCGCCGCCCCCGGCGAAGGCATCCACCAGCGCACGTGGCGCACACCCGCCGCCCGCATCAAGCGGATCATCCGCCGCGTGTTCTCCGTTTCGTCGGTGTGCGCCTGGTGTGCCCCCCCGCCCCCGGGGTAGAAGTTCATCCCGAAGGCATCAGCCATCGTCCGCTGCTCTAGCGGGTGTGGCAGCCGCACCTGCCGCGACACGGTGTTGCCGCTCCCGACCACGCCCACTGCCTCCGCCGTCACCTCGTAGGTGGCCGCCGGTCGCAGCCAACGGAGCAGTCCGGGCGACGCGGTGAAGCAGGTCGTCTGCCACGCGGCTTCGCCCTGGCGGCGGTGGCGCACGCGCAGGTAGCTTGCCCCGCGCGGCAGGCTGGGCCAACTCACCCGAATGGAGGAGTAGGTGTTCTCCGCTGCCTGGACGCGGAGCGGCGCCCGCGGTGCCGATGCCAGCCGCTCCGGGATGCCCCACACGCTCACTTCGCGCACCAGGCACTGGTGGGCGTCCGGCTTCTTCTCGAACACCAAGGTGAGGGTGTCACAGGCCCCGGCGTTTGGCAGTGGCAGCAGCGACTCGTTGCCCAGCACCAGGTGGTCATCCGTGCCACACAGCACTAACGCGTCGGCATCCAGCGCCACCCAGGGCGACGAGGCAACCTGCCGCTCTCCCAGTCGGGCGAGGGCGCGGCCGCGGAGCGCCGCGTTGTAGCTGCGTTCCTGGTCGTTGTAGGTCACCACGCTCACCCGCGCGAGGCGCACCGGCTCCGCGAAGCGCACCACCACCTCGGTGTTCTGGGGGAAGCCAGCGCTGTGGCGATCGAGGTGCGAGCCATCGAAGAGGCAGCGGGCGGTTTCGGGCTGGACGGTGAACGCCACCGGCAGGTTCTGGTTGCCCCGCGCGTTCGCGGTCAGGCACAGCGCGTCGGTCCCGGCCCGGGCGGTGCTGGGCAGCAGCCACAGCGCCAGCGCGGCCCAGCGGCAGCGGGCTCTCGTTCGGGACGGAGGGGTGTGGTGGGTGGCCGGCGGGCGGCTGGTGGCGGGTGGGAACCGATCCATGGCAGGGCTCCCTATGGGTGCGCCCGGCAAGCCGCTGAGGGAGCGACCTGCCGGGCGCGTGACGTTCGCGGCGGCTACTGCCCCCGCAGTTCGTAGACGTGGACGTCCAGCGGCTCGATGCGGCCGGTGAGCTTGCCCTCCTTCACCGTCAGGCCGGTGGGCCGGCCCTCAAAGAGCGGCCGCGGGGTGCCCGAAACGTCCGCCGGCAGCGGGATCGCCACCTCCTGCGCTTCATCCGGCGCGGTGCTAAGCACGCAGACGACACGGCGCTTGCCGGCCGACCAGATGCCCGCCAGCACGTTCGGCTGGCCGGTGTCGAGGGTCTGCAGCTTCCCGTCGAGCAGCACCGGGCGCAGGGTGGCGATCTCCGGCGGCAGGGTTTGCATCTGCTTCCACAGCTCCGGGTGATCGGGCATCCGGAAGCCGTTGTCGGCGTAAGTGTAGTAGATGATCCCCTTGGCCCCCGCCAGCAGCGCCTGATAGGTCATGTTGCGCTCCTCGGCGAACGTCGGCACGCGCCAGGTACCCTGCTCATAGCCGAACGCCTGGGGCACCGCCCAGATCGGGCGCCCGTATTTGGCGGCTTCCTCCCTCGCCGCGGAGAGGCTGGTGTAGACCGTGCCGATGGGCGAGTGCGGCAGCGGGTAGGGATCGGGGGCGATGATCTCGGCGCAGCCGGCATAGCGGGCGTAGGTAGACGGTATGCACAGCACCATGTAGGTGGGGTGCTCGGGATCGGCCGCCTTGAAGCTGTCGTAGCGTCGCAGCATCTCCTCCGGCGAAATACCGGCGCCATCCGGCTCATCGCCCGGGTTCCAGGCGAGCACCGCACGCTTCTCCTTGTAGCGCTCGATCACCTTCAGTGGGTCCACCCCAAACTCGGTGATTACCCGCACTCCCAGGCGCTCGGCCTCGTCGAGGAAGGGGCCCCACTCCTCCAGATCCTTGATGCTGGCGTGAACGGTGTTGAAGCCGCCGGCGGCGATGTCACGCAAGAACGCCAGGCGATCTTCCGCCGAGAACGACCACGAGACGTGGTACCAACCGAACGGGAAGAACGGCTGGCCGTCCACAATCGTCGTGCCGTCTGGCCGCGAGTAGACGCGCGGGCGCTTGTGGATCAGCAGCTCCGTCGCCGTGGCGCTCCCCAGCGTTTTGCCCCCCTTCGTCAGCCGCAGCTCGGCCTGGTGCTTGCCGATCCGCAGTTGGGAGATATTCACCTGGTAGTCGCCGCTCGCCTGAAGGGGCGACAGGCGCAGCGCCCGCTTGCCGTCGATCAGCAGTTCGGCGGTGCAGTCGGTCAGGTCCACGCCGGCATCCGGCACGAACGCCGCCGAGAAGTGAAGGTCGCGGTGCCAGGGGTAGAGGTGCCGATCACGCAGCTTCAGCGTGACCATCGGCGGCACCGTGTGGGTCTTCTCCAGGGCGAGCAGCTCCTTGCCGTCGCTTACCAGCTTCACTGCCAGGCGCAGCTTGCCGCGGCGGTCCACCTGGTAGGGGAGCGCGAAGCGGAAGCTCTCGCCCGGGGCAATGGTGGCCGTCTTGTTGGCGACCGGCGCGGGCGTGGCCTCGCCGTAAGCCCGGTGAAGGGAAGCCTGCAGCGACAGCGGCGCGTTCGTCGTGTTGCGCACCGCCAGCACGGCATCCTTGGCGCCCGGCACCGGTTGGCCCAGGTCGAACGCGGTGATCGAGACACCAGCGCGCAGCCCCAGCACCCGGGTCCAGAGGTTCTCCAGCAGGCCGGAGGCGACGACGGTGCGCCCTGCCCCCTTGAAGGAGAAGTAGCTGGTGACGATGAGGCAGCCCTGGCCCACATCTCGGGTCAGGAACAGGCTCTTCTCATCGGCGCAGGTGACCAGGTTCGTCCAGCCGTCACCCCAGGAGTCGAGGTGTGCCCACACGTTGCAGCTCTCGCGGAACAGCGGCGGCAGCTCCTGGGGCACGTGCAGCAGGGGGTGGTCGGGATCACAGGTGATCGCGGCCGAGCCGCCGTGAGCCTTGGTGTGCGGCGCGCAGCCGGCGCTGGTGAGGTGGTAGTCGTCGCCGAAGCGGTTCACCCACTGGTCGAGGGCCGAGGGGTAGCTGGCATCGACGACCAGCAGGCCGCCGCCGCGCTCCAGGAAGCGCAGCCACGCCTCGCGGTACGGCGCCATGTCCTGCGCGTTCTCCAGGTTGGCGACGCTGGTGGCGACCACCAGGTCGAACTCATCCAGGCGGCCGATCCACTGGGCGATATCCTTGTTCTCCAGGGCCTCAAACGGCCATTCGAGTGCCTGCAGGCTGGCATCGAACTCGGTGCGAAAACTGCTGCTGCCCCAGGCGCTGTAAATGACGGCCACCTTCGGCGCGGCCTGCACTGCCGCGGTGGAGAAGAGCATGATGGCCAGGGGGAGCACGGATCTCAAGCTCATCGGGTGGAACCTCCCATCTTCCACCAGATAGCTTACACGCTCGCCGTCTCGATTCCTGGCGCTTGCCGCCGGTGCCCGGCCGTGCCCTCCGCGTTTGGGCACGGAGTATGCAGCGGAAGGGGTGGAAGTCTCCGGAGGGAACGGCAGCGAGGAACCAGCCCGGAGGCTCAAAAGAACGGCCGGCTTGCGCCGGCCTGCGGATAGAGATAGCGGCTCCGGCAGAGGCTCCAAACAAGGAGGCATTCCGACCGTGCGATGGGCTGCCTTTGTCCGGAGCCGCTCACTTCCGTATACCCACGGGTGGCCGCCGCCAAACCACCTGCCGCCTGCTGAGGCATCCCCCTGGGCGGCCGGCCTGCCGGCGCCGACGGCTACTGCTGCTGCGCCGCGGGCGGCTCCGGAGCCGGCGGGGGCTGCTGCGCCTTCTTGCGGGCGTCGGTGGCGGCGCCGGCTGCCAGGACGGCGATCGTCGGCATCGTCAGCCCCCCGGAGGCGGCCAGCTTCGGATAGTCGAGCGCCACGATGCCCACCGCTCGAACCGCCCCGCCCTCCACGCGGAGCGCGGCGGAGACGCCGGTGCAGCCGACCAGCAGCGTTTGCGCCAGGCGCGCCGCGTAAGGCGCCACTCCGCTCACGTTTCTGGCCAACCGGGCGGCCAGCAGCGGCAGCAAGGCGTGCACGTCGGCGCCGGCCTTCAGCAGCGGGTTCTGGCCCAGCAACTCGCCGTTTGCGGTCAACCAGGCGGCTTCAGCCGCGGGAGGCTGCTCGCCGGCCAGGGTGGTGGCGCCCGCCTCCAGCGCCGCGCGGCTCCCGGCCGCCACCAGGCGGGGCCCAAGCAGCGCCAGGTGGATCGTGGTCGGGGGCCGGTTCGGCCGCAGCGCCAGCTTCAGCACCCAGCCGGGGTTTTCGCCCAGGGGGGCCGGCGTCCAGGCGACGCCCGCCGTGCCGCCACCCAGCCCGGTGAGGTGCTCCACCATGCCGGGGAGGTCATTCGGCCGGCCGCTGGTGAAGACGGCCAGCCAGGAGAGCCCTTCGCCATCCGGCAGGAGGCCGAACGCCACCTCCTGGCCCAGCAGATCGGAAAGGAGCGGGCCCAGCGCCGGCCCGAGCACTTTCACCGGCTCCGGGCCAAGGAAGCCCCCGGCGAGGGCATCGAAGAGCGGGATGTTGCTGGCGTGAACCCACTGCGACGGACGCGCTGCCACCAGGGCGGCGAGCGCCTGCCGCGGCAGGCCGGCCACCGACTCGGCGAAGGTTGGTTTCAGGCCCTCCAGGGCGGCCAGGGGGGCCTGGTCACCGGTGAAGGGGAGGGCGCCCTCCAGCACCAGCCCGGCCGGCGTGAAGCGGAGGGCGCCGCCCAGGCCAGCAAGCCCGAGCGCCTTGGCCGGGCCGTTGGGATCGGCGGCGAAAACCTCCGGGTTCATGGCAAAGCGCAACAGCCCGGGCGGAGCCGCTGCCAGCGCGGCCGCTACCGGTGGGGGGGGCGCGCTGGCAGCGGCCGCGGCACTCTGGCGGATCGCCCGCGTCAGTGCCGCCGCCGAGGGCGTCACCGCCACGGCTGCTCCCAGGTTGGCCCCCAGTTGCTCCTGCTTGGTGGTGGTAAGCTTCCAGACCGGCACGTTCTCCACCGGCGGCAC
>JAAZEB010000062.1 GCA_012512505.1 Armatimonadota bacterium
CGCCGGTCATCCGCTCGTAACTGGCGGCCGATTGGATGGCGATGCCCGCCAACTGGGCAACGCTGGGCTCGGGCACCACGCTCACATCCGCCAGGCCGACCACCGGACTACGGACGAACTCGCAGTTCTCGAACGACACCAGGGAGAGGCCCGAGACCGTCTGGCACCCCTCCGCCACGCCCAGCAGGCGCAGGTACACGCGCATCACGTGCGTCGGCGTGGTGGCGGCGCCAGCGACGACCGCGTCGGCCAGGCCGTTGCGCACCAGCCACGCCCCCGCGACCACCGGGTCGGTGGCATCCAGCCGGTCGGTCAGCCCGAGCGCCGCCAACTGGGCCTGAATCTGGGTTTGGATCTCCTCCCCCTCGTAGTTCAGCACGTCGATGCCGGCCAGGTCGGTCCGGTAGCCGACGGCGACGCGCTCCAGCTCCTCATAGTCGCCGAGGAGCACTACCTGGGCCAGCTTATGCTGGTTCAGCACGTGGGCGGCGCGCACCACCCGCTGGTCGAACGACTCGCACAGCACCACCCGGGGCAGCTTCCCGGAGCGCCGGGGTGGGTTTGGTAGCACAGACATGGCGCCCTCCTAACTGCCGCTGTCGGCGTACTGCTTCTTCAGCTTCTCGATCACTGAGGGATCGGCCAGGGTGGTCACGTCGCCCAGCACCTTTCCCTCGGCGATGTCGCGCAGGAGCCGGCGCATGATCTTGCCGCTGCGCGTCTTCGGCAGGTCCGCCGTGAAGAGGATGTTCTCCGGGCGGGCGATGGCGCCGATCTTCTTGACGACGTGCTCCTTCAGTTCCTGGGCCAGGTCCACCCCGGCATGGGCCGACTCTTTGATGGTGACGAACGCGGTGATCGCCTGCCCCTTGATCTCGTGGCGGGTGCCAACCACCGCGGCCTCAGCCACCGAGGGGTGGTCCACCAGCGCCGACTCCACCTCCATCGTGCCGATGCGGTGCCCGGCCACGTTCAGCACGTCGTCGACGCGCCCGACGATTAGATAGTAGCCGCTTTCATCGCGCTTGGCACCGTCGCCGGCAAAGTAGCGGCCGGGCCACTTCGACCAGTACGTCTTCACGAAGCGCTCCGGGTCGCCCCAGATGCCGGGGGTCATCGCCGGCCACGGTTGGGTCAGCGACAGGTAGCCGCCGCCGACGGCCACTTCGTTGCCGGCATCGTCGAGAACCGCCGCGCTCACGCCGGGCAGGGGGCGGCCGGCAAAGCCGGGGCGCATGGTGCTGATCCCCGGCAGGGTGGTGATCAGGATCTGGCCGGTCTCCGTCTGCCACCAGGTATCGACCACCGGGCAGCGGCGCTTGCCGATGTTCTCGTAGTACCACATCCAGGCCTCGGGGTTGATCGGTTCGCCGACGGTGCCGAGCAGGCGCAGGCTGGAGAGGTCGTGGCGCTCCACCGGCTCGGTGCCCCACTTCATGAAGGCGCGGATTGCCGTCGGCGCGGTGTACAGCACCGTGACGCCGTGCTCTTCCACCAGCGCCCAGTAGCGGTCGCGATCCGGCCAGTCGGGGGCGCCCTCGTACATCAGCAGCGTCGCGCCGGCCGCCAGCGGCCCGTAGACTACGTAGCTATGCCCCGTCACCCAGCCGATATCGGCGGTACACCAGTAGACATCCTCTGGTTTTAGGTCGAACACCCACTTGGCGGTGGCGTAGCAGCCGACCAGGTAGCCGCCAGTGGTGTGCAGGATCCCCTTCGGGCGGCCGGTGGTGCCGGAGGTGTAGAGGATGTAGCTGATGTGCCCGGAATCGAGCGGTTCGGCCTCGCACTCGGCGGAGGCGGCTTGCATCAGGTCATCCCACCAGAGGTCGCGGCCGGGCACCAGGCGGATCGGGAAGTTGCCGCGACGGACGATGACGACGTGCTTCACGCTGGGGGCGTTGCGCAGCGCGTAGTCGGCATCGTGCTTGAGGGGCACCAGGCCGCCACGGCGGAAGCCGCCATCGGCGGTGATCAGCACCTTGGCCTGCGCGTCGTTGATGCGGTCGGCCAGCGACTCGGCGGAGAAGCCGCCGAAGACCACCGAGTGGATCGCCCCGATGCGGGCGCACGCCAGCATGGCGACGGCCGCCTCGGGCACCATCGGCAGGTAGATCGCCACGCGGTCGCCCTTCTCCACGCCCAGGCCCTTTAGCACGTTGGCGAACTTGCACACCTGCCGGTGGAGGTCGCGATAGGTGAGGGTGCGCCGTTCGCCCGGCTCTCCCTCCCAGATGATCGCCGCCTTGTTGCGCAGCCCCTTGGCCAGGTTGGCGTCCAGGCAGTTGTAGCTCAGGTTGGTTTGCCCGCCCACAAACCACTTCGCCTCGGGCGGGTTCCACTCCAAAACGGTGTCCCACTTGCGGAACCAGTGCAGCTCGTTAGCGAAGCGTTCCCAGAAGGCGGGGCCTTCCGCCTCGGCTACCTCGTAGATGGTGGGGTCGTTGATGTTGGCTTGCGCCACGAACTCCGGGGGTGGCTCAAACGCGCGCTCCTCCTTCAGCAGGTCGCTGATCACGCCTTCGCCGCCTGGCAGCGGCCCCCCCGCGCCGGCGGACGCGCCGCTATTGACCAGCGGCGGCCCCCCGTCGGCGTTCTTCAGCCACTTCTCCAGGTCGTTGCGGCTGAAGCGCCATTGCCGGCCCAGCTTCCGCGCCGGAAGCCGCCCAGACTCGAGCAGCTTGTAGAGCGTGCTCTTGGAGACCTTCAGGAATGAAACAGCTTCGTCGAGGGTTAGAACGTTCTCATCCATCCGTTTCCCCTTCGCAACTGGCCGCTGGTGGCTCCTATTAGCCATTGTTAGCAGTATTGCCCACCCCCCTGTTGCCTGTCTAGGGGCGATTGTTCGGCATGCGGGGGGTGGGGCAGCGGCGGCCTGCTCGCCCGGCCGGCCGCCGCTGCCGCCAGACACCACTCCCGATTCCCGCGCAAGTTCGGTTTGTACGGTTGCTTGACACCCAGGCAATCCGTTGCTATAATGAAACCGTTGGCTTATCAAGAGTGGCCGAGGGAGACGCACCCGACGAAGCCCGGCAGCCTGCGGAGAAAGAGCCGTAAGGTGCTGATGCGTTGCGCAGATTCGTCTGCAAAAGATAAGGGAATACCTGCGACTGGTGGCCTCTGTCTTTTGCGGAAGAGGCCATTTTTGTTTGAGCCCTCAATCGCTGATTGCCGAGCGCGGGTCTGGCTTTCTGCTGCCCCCCAGTAACCCCGCGGCGCCTGCCTGGCGAGGCGGCGCCAGTCCCGGCAATCGGTCGGAAGGAACAGACCATGGCGAATGATCACCGGCTCGAGACGCTGGCCCTACACGCGGGCCAAACGCCAGACGCGGCAACCGGCAGCCGCGCTGTCCCGATCTACCAAACCACCTCCTTCGTGTTTCGCGATGCGGAGCACGCGGCCAACCTGTTCGCCCTGAAGGAGTTGGGCAACATCTACACCCGCATCATGAACCCGACGACCGACGTGTTTGAGAAGCGGGTGGCGGCGCTCGAGGGAGGCACCGGCGCGCTGGCGGTGGCTTCGGGGCAGGCTGCGGAGATGCTGGCCGTGCTCAACGTAGCGCAGGCCGGCGACGAGGTCGTCTCGGCCACCAGCCTTTACGGGGGCAGCTACACTCTCTTCCATTACACCCTGCGCAAGCTGGGCATTAACGTCAAGTTCGTCAACTCGGACGATCCGGAAGCGTTCGCGCGCGCGATCACCCCTCGCACCAAGGCGCTCTACGCCGAGACGATCGGCAACCCGATGCTGAACGTGCTGGACATCGAGGCGGTGGCCGCCGTCGCCCGGGCGCACGCCCTCCCGTTGATCGTTGACAACACCTTCCCCTCGCCCTACCTGGTGAACCCGCTGCGGTGGGGGGCTAACATCGTCATCCATTCGGCCACCAAGTTCATTGGCGGGCACGGCACCGCGATCGCCGGCGTGATTGTCGATGGCGGCAACTTCGACTGGTCCAGCGGCCGCTTTCCCCAGTTCACCGAGCCGGACCCGAGCTATCATGGCCTGAAGTTCTGGGAGACGTTCCGCGACTTCCCGGGGCTGGGCAACATCACCTTCTGCATGAAGGCGCGCCTGCAGTTGCTGCGCGATTTGGGGCCGGCCCAGAGCCCGTTCAACGCCTTCCTGCTGCTGCAGGGGTTGGAAACGCTGCCCCTGCGTATGCAGCGGCACAGCGAGAACGCGCTGGCAGTGGCCCGGTGGCTGGAGAGCCACCCGCAGGTGAGTTGGGTGACCTACCCCGGCCTGGAGAGCCACCCGCAGCACGCCCTGGCGAAGAAGTACCACCGTGGCGGCTACGGGGCGATGATCGGCTTTGGCATCAAGGGCGGTGCCGAGGCTGGCCGGCGCCTGATTGACAACGTCCGGCTCTTCTCGCACCTGGCGAACGTGGGCGATGCCAAGTCGCTGATCATCCATCCGGCCAGCACGACGCACCAGCAGCTCAGCGAGGAGGAGCAGCGCGCCGCCGGGATCACTCCCGACTTCGTGCGCCTCTCCATCGGCATCGAGCACATCGACGACATCATCGCCGACCTCGACCAGGCGCTGCAGGCATCGGCCGCCTGATCCCGGGCGGCCTGAAGCGAACGGCTCGGCGGCAGCCTCGCCCTCGGGAAGGGGCAGCGTGCCCCACCCTCCCGGATGGCAAGGCTCCCGCCGAGCCGCCTCCAACCGGCAGCCGGTGCCCGCCGCCACAGAGAGTCATCTATGCCTGAACGAGACAGCACGAAGGAGCAGGACGGGTCAGTTGGCCTGGTACAGACCCAGTACCTGACGTTCGCGGAGCCGCCGAACACGCTCGAGCTGACCTCCGGGGCGCAGCTCGGGCCGGTGACGCTGGCTTACGAGACTTACGGGGAACTGAACGCCGACCGCAGCAACGCCATCCTGGTGGAGCACGCCCTCTCCGGTGACGCGCACGTCGCTGGCCGGCACCACCCCGACGACCGCAAGCCGGGGTGGTGGGATAAGATGGTTGGCCCCGGCAAAGGGTTGGACACCAACCGCTACTTTGTCATCTGCTCCAACTGCCTGGGTGGCTGCCGTGGCTCTACCGGGCCGGGCAGCATCAACCCGGCCACTGGCCGCCCCTATGCCACCGATTTCCCGGTGGTCACGATTCAGGATATGGTGGCGGCGCAGACGCGGTTGATTGACCACCTGGGCATTGAGCGCCTCTATGCCGTGGTGGGCGGTTCCATGGGGGGGATGAAGGCGCTGCAGTGGGCTGTGGCCTACCCGGAGCGTGTTCGCCACTGCGTTCCCCTCGCCACCACGCACCGCCTCACCGCGCAGGGGATCGCCTTTGACGCCGTGGGCCGGCAGGCGATCATGGCTGATCCCGGCTGGCAGGGCGGCAACTACTATGGCACTCCCGGGCCCACCCATGGCCTGGCCGTGGCCCGCATGGTGGGGCACATCACCTACCTCAGCGAGCAGGCCATGCGCGTCAAGTTCGGCCGCCGCCTGAAGCCGGACCAGGATAGCTTCCACTACGCCTTCGAGAACGAGTTTCAGGTGGAGACTTACCTGGACTACCACGGCCGCGGCTTCGTCGAGCGCTTTGATGCCAACACCTACCTCTATATCACCAAGGCGATGGACTACTTCGACCTGGGCGCCGACTGGGGCGGGTTGGGGCCGGCACTGGCCCGCACGCAGGCACGCTTCCTGGTAGTCTCCGTCAACTCCGACTGGCTCTTCCCCACCAGCCGCTCGCGCCTGCTGGTTTCTCACCTGCAGGCCGCCGGCAAGGACGTGACCTTCTTCGAGATCGACTCCCCCTATGGCCACGATGCCTTCATCCGCGTCGACCAGGAATCTCTGCACGGCCTCCATCGCTTCCCGGGCACGGGCA
>JAAZEB010000063.1 GCA_012512505.1 Armatimonadota bacterium
GAGCCGGGGCTGGCTCCGGCGGCGGCGGGGCCACCGGGGGCGGCGGAGGTGGCGGTGCCTGGTGCAGCGCGCACCCCTCGCGCGGCTCCGTGCCCGCGACAAACTCCAGGGTGACGCTCTCCGGGCAGTGCGGGTTGGGGCGCAGGCGAGTGACGGCGCACACCCGCACGCTCACCCGCCGGGGTGGAGGGGGCGGCTCTGGCTTCACCGGTGGGGCCGGCTCTGGCGCCGGGGCCGGCGCCGGCACGGGCACCGCTGGGGGCTCCGGCTGTCCGACACCCGCCGCTGACCCCGAACCGGCACCCTTGCCTTCGTCGGGGCCGGGCACCCAGCCAACCGGTGTTTGCCCGGTGGGCAGCCCCGGGAGATCCCCACGGATGCTAGGGGTGCCCAGGTTGAGCGCGCCACCTGGCTCTGGCGGCACGGCAGCGGCAACCGTCCGCGGGGCCGGGGGCATCCCCGTGGCCGGCGGCGCTGGGGTGGCCGGGCGAGAGGGCGTGGGGGCAACAGATCGGGGCGGAGGATCTGGGCGAACGGCGACAGCAGCCAGCGGGCGGGTCGGCACAGGAGACTCTGTGGGCGGTGGTGGCGTTGGCGGGCGCGGCTCAACGAGCGTCGGCCGAGGCGCCTCCGGCTCGGGGGCCTGCAGCTCCACATCGATGGTGCGCATCGCCTCCTCGGCCGGGCTGGCGAAACGAGGAGCCATCCACCCACCGGCCGCCAGCAGGCCAAGGTGGACCCCCACCGCCGCCACCAGACTGCGCCGGAAGAGGCGGTCACTCACCGGTAGGCCTCCGTCTTCGGCTCGGTAGCGACGGTCATCCGCTCCACCCCGGCAGACTTGACCAGGTCCATCAGGGCGATCACCTCGCCGTGCCGCACTGACTTATCGGCGTTGATCACCGCCACCGCGCGCGGGTTCTCGTTCACCCGGCGGCGCACCAGCGCGGCCAGCGCCGCGAAGTCGGCCGCCGGCTCCTTCTCCACGTAGTAGCGCCCCGAGGCGGTGAGCGTCACCACGAACTTGGCCGCCGTCGATTTCTGGCCGGAGGTGGCGCGCGGCAGGTTCACCTTCACGCCCGTCATGCGCGTCATCGCCAGGGAGGTGAGCATGAAGAAGACGAGCAGGAAGAAGATCGTATCGATCATCGGGATGATCTCGATACGCGCCTTCTTCGGCTCCGGCCGCGTCAGTCTCATCGCCCCGCCCTCTCCCCTACCCGCGGGGCCGGCGCGCCGGGTTCCACGGGGGCCACCTCCACCGCCGCCAGGAGGTTGACAAGCTGCGTGGCGCGGATCTCCATCTGTGCCGTGACGTCGCGCACCTTCTCGGAAAGCCAGTTGTAAACGACGAGCGTGGTGATCGCCACGGCCAACCCGAAGGCGGTCGCGATCAGCGCCTCCGCCACGCCCCCGGTAATGCCGTGCGGCCGGTCGATACCCGATTGGGCCATGATCCCAAAGGAGCGGATCATGCCGGTGACGGTGCCAAGAAGCCCCAGCAGCGGCGCCACGGTAACCACGGTATCGAGCACGCTGAGCCGGCGGTTGAGGTCGGGCAACTCGGCCATCGCCTGCTCTTCCATCACCTTTTCGAGGCGTTCCTCCGGCAGGTGGCGGGCCTGCAGGCCGGCGGCCAGCACCCTGCCGACCGGCGTGCCGGCCGCCTCACAAGCGCGCACCGCCTCGGTGGTCTCACCCTGCCCGATGCAGCGGCGAACGCACTCCATCAGCGGGCTGCTGTCGCGGCTGGCGCGGCCCAGGACGATGGCACGCTCGATCATCACCGCCACGGCGAGCAGCGAGGCCGCCAGCAGCGGCACCATCACCGGCCCGCCCTTCACCAGGAACTGCACTGCCCCCACGAAAGAACCTGCCATCCACTTTCCCCCAGACTGGCGAAGGGGCTCGTTGTCGTGGGCTTCCCCCGCGGCCGACCAGCAGCAAAGACGCGGAAGAGGTCCAGCGAGCACTCCACGCGCATTATACGCCAGGCGGCTGAGGGGAGTCAACGCAAGCCGGATCGGCCACCCCGCGGCGACGGAGATGTTTCCTACACCGGGGGGTGCATTCTGGCGGCCGCGGTCGGAGCGCCAGCGTCTCGCCGGCAAGCCCTGGCCCTCGGCGGCCCTCGTGCCTCAGGCGGGAGCCGGCGGGACGCCGGCTCCGGCCAATCGGCGTTGGAGACGCCGCCGACGGTGGGGAGTGCCGCGCGGGGAGGAGACGGGCCGGCTTCCGGGGAATGACAGGCGTGGCGGCCGGCACGATGCTTGTGCCCGGGGCTGGCCTGGGCGATGGCAGCGCCGCCTCGCCGGCCGGGTCGGGCGCGAACCGTTGGAGCTGGTTTCAGGAGGGCAAACGCTCGCTTACAAGGCGGGTGGTGAGTGACGTTGCGGGAGGTCAAGATGCGCGAGGTGGAGCGGGAGTTCATCTTCGCCAAGGCGCCGTTCGCGCAGTGCCACGCGTCGACGCTGGTGGAGCTGGCGGATCGGTCGCTGTTGGCGGCGTGGTTTGGTGGCAGCCGCGAGGGATCGCCGGACGTGGCGATCTGGACCGCCCGGCGGCCGGCCGGCGCCACCGCCTGGGAAGCCCCCCGGGTAGCGGCGGACGTGCCGGGGGTGCCCTGCTGGAACCCGGTTCTGTATCGCGACGCGGCCGACGTGGTCTGGCTCTTCTACAAGGTGGCCCCCACCATCCCGGCGTGGACCGGGTACTACCGCCGCTCCACCGATGGCGGCGTCACCTGGGAGGCGCCGGTGCCGCTTCCGGCCGGGCTCCTCGGCCCGATCAAGAACAAGCCGGTGGCCCTCAGCAACGGGGAGATCCTCTGCCCCACCTCGGTGGAGTCTTATGGCGCCTGGGCCGCGTGGGTGGAGGTGATCGGCGACGGGGGCGCCCGCTGGCAGCGCTTCGGGCCGATTGGCGTGCCAGGCGAGCCGTACGGCATCATCCAACCGACCGTCTGGGAGAGCACGCCGGGGCGGCTTCACCTGCTGGCCCGCGCCACCCAACGCATCGGAGCGATCTGCGCCGCCATCTCCGAGGACTACGGGCGCACCTGGTCGCCTGCGGCCCCGACGCCCCTCCCCAACCCGAACAGCGGCATCGATGCCGCACGGCTGAACGACGGCCGGGTGCTCCTCTGCTACAACCCCACCCGGGAGGGACGCACCCCTCTGAGCCTCAGCCTATCGACGGATAATGGCGCCACCTGGTCACCCCCCTGGCACCTGGAGACCGAGCCGGGCGAGTACTCCTATCCGGCGGTGATCCAGACCGCCGATGGCCGGGCACACATCACTTACACGCACAACCGCACGCGCATCGCGCACGTGGTGGTGGAGATCGGATGATCGACAACCTGCAGCAGATCCGTGCCCTGAACCAGCGCGGCGGCCGACCGCTCAGCCTGGTAGACCTGATCGCGGCGAACACCCTCGACTTGGAAATGGCGGCGACGCTGGCGGGCGCCGTCTCGGCCGGAGCCTCCTTCCTGACGGCGGCGCGGCCCGGCAACGCCGGCAAAACAACGCTGATGGCGTCGCTGCTCGCCTTCCTGCCACCCGGGCGGCGGATCGTCACCATCGACGATGGCCGGCCCGTCACCGGTGCGCCGGCGGAGGCCTGCCTGCTGGCGCACGAGATCGGCGCGGCGCCAATCTACTCCTACCTGTGGGGGGCGCCGGCCCGCCGCTTCTTCGAGGCAATCGGCCCGGGCATCTCTGTAGCCTCCTGCATCCACGCGGACACCCTGGCGGAGCTGCGGGGAACCCTCTGCGGTGGCGAGATTGGCCTGGCAGCGGAAGTGTTCGCCCGGATCGACCTGGTGGCGTTCCTGCGCCTTGATGCCACCCCGCAAGGATACCGGCGGCGGGTGGCCGCGCTCTATGCCAGCGGCCGCGAGGGGCACCGCCGTCTCTTCCGTTGGGAGCAAGCAAGCGATACGTTCGTTCGCGAGGCATCGCCCGAGCGCTGGTCCGAGGCAATCGACCGGGCCCGGGCGCTCCTCGAACGGTTGCGGGCGTCCGGCACCTCCGCCTTCGAGAGCGTCTTCGCGGCCGCGCGGGAGACATCCGCCTGACCACGGGCGCGCGGGCGACGGTTTGCGCCCCCCGGTCGGCGGGTATCGCCGCTATAGAGCATTCCCGCGAAGGCGGTGACCCACTTGAGACCGACTTCGCGGATCCGCCCAACGGAAGGGGACGCGGATGGCACTGCCCGTGGAACTGCGAGTGCTGATCATCGGGGTTCGCCGCGATGGTCCTCTACTTCGCTGTAGCGCAGTCGAGCCGCCTGTACGCGGTGATCCTGGCCAGCCTGCTGATTGTGGCTTACCTCGTACTGCGGGTCGTCGAACAGCGGTTCAGCCGGCAATGAGCCAACGCTCGGCACCTCACCCGGCCGCCGCCGCGGCATAGGCCGCCAGGGCGTGGAGGTTCTCGGGCGGCGTGTGCGGGGGCACCTCGCAGCCGGCGCCGACGATGAAGCGCTCGCCGGCCAGGGCGTGACAGCGCGTCAGCTCGGTGTGGATCTGTGCCGGGGTGCCGTTCAGCAGGTAACGCACCGGCTCCAGGTTGCCCAGGATCGTCACCTCCGGCCCCAGCGCCGGGCGCACCTTCGCCAGGTCGCTTGGGTAATCCACGTCAATCATCTCCACGCCGAGGGTGGCGATGCCGGGCAGCAGGTGATCGATGTTGCCGCAGATGTGCAGGCGCACCGGGCACCCCAGGGCGTGGATCCCGGCGATCAGCCGCTGCTGATACGGCAGCACGTACTCCGTGTAGAGGCCAGGGCTCACCAACGACGACGCCGCGTCGCCCACGCCGATGATGTCGGCGCCGGCCTCCACCTGCGCCTTCGCGAAGGCAAGCTCCAACGCCGTCACGAACTCGAACAGGTCGGTGGCGAAGGCGGGGTCGTCCACCAGATCGAGCATCACGGCGTCGATCCCCCGCAGGTCGGCCGCCTGGGCCACGGGGCCTTCCACCCAGCCGAGGATCGGCAGGAAGCCGCCAACGCGCTCGCGGAAGAGCGCCACACCCTTCACCCGGTCGTGCATCCGGCCGCCCCCCAGGGGATCGGGCAGCTTCAGGGTAGCAAGCGTGCGTTTGTCGCGCAAGAGGGCTTCGCTGGCGGCATGCGCCGGCGGCTGGTCGGCAAACCAGCGGATTGTCGCGCCGCAGTCGGCCGCCTCCCGACAGGGATCAGAGCAGAGGCTTGCCAGGTCGATCCCGAACGCCTCGGCGACGCGGAGCTGGGCGGAGACTAACTGGCGGTAGTCGGTGACGTAGTCGCGATAGGGAATGCCTGCGAAGCGGGCGGCGAAGGTCATCACAATCGGCTGCACCGCCAGCCGATCCACCGGCCGGCCGGCAAACGTGTTGCGCATGCGCTCCAGAGGTGTCATCGTCGCGTTCCCCCGTCGCCTCGATCTTCGCGGGCCTGGCGGCGCTTCCCTCTCCCCGCGCCGGCTGTGCCCCATGACGAGGCGATCCGGGCGCGATAACCACCAGGGGGATACGCGCCCCGGGGCGGCCCTCGCCTGGCGCGCAACCGGTTGCATCTGTAAAGGGTGACCGCCATGGCCAAGACCACGTTCCCGCGCCTTCTGCTTCCCTGGCTCGGCGTGCTGCTGAGTGCCCTCGGTGCCGGCTTGGTCTTTCTGGCAGATGGCACGCGCCATCGGGCGGGGAACGGGCCTGATGCTGTTGGCGCTGCTGGCAGCCGGTACGGCCCACGGCGCGGCCGACAGCTATCCGGTGATAGTCTACCCGTGCGAGCGGGTGGAGGCAGCACCGGTGCTGGATGGCAAGCGGGATGAGCCGGCCTGGGAGAAGGCACCCTCTCCGAGGGCGCCTGGGCGCTGGAGCTCGGCCTTCCCTGGGCAGACTTCGACCTGCGCCCGGGGCCCTCCTGAGCGAGATCTGAGCGGCAACAGTGGCGCGGGCCGCGACGGCCAGGAGTGCGCGCCCGCCGCGCCGAACGCGGTGTCATGCTGCAGCAGACCACCCTCCGGCAGGGGAACCTGACGTTCCCCGTTTACTCCGTCAACTCGGTGATCGTGGGATCGGGCGCGGCCGCGCTCACC
>JAAZEB010000064.1 GCA_012512505.1 Armatimonadota bacterium
CCAGCGTCTGGCACCGTCGCCCTATCATACCGCATCGAAGGAAGCCTGTCAACTCTGGCCTTGCTCCCACACAGGGCCTTTCGATTATCACGGGGAAGGACCAGTGACAAGCGCGGCGGCCCGGCCTTGCCATCCGATGCCCCGCACTGCCGCAGCGATGTTGGGATGTCCCAACAGGCGCAGCGCCCCGAGGATTCCGTTCCGCAGGGCCGCCATCACCTGTGGCCCGCTGCCTGTCCGGATCTGGCTGGCGTCTTCGCCCATCGTCACGTCGCGCACGCGGTGCAGTCGGTTCTCAATGGCCCAGTGTCCCCGGACCACTGCCAGCAGGTCCTCAGCTCCTGCCGACAGGCTGGTGATGGCGTACCGGGTCTCCTCGGTCTGCTCGCCCTTCTCCCTCGTTGCCCTGCGGATCCGGCACACTTGCGCTACACCCGGCCAGTCGAGATACTCATTGAGCGCATCCGAAGCCACCAACTCGCGCATCTCTACCCGCCCCTTCAACTTCTCCGTCTGGCGTGCGACATTGAACCGCACCCCGAACGGAGGGTCGGCGAAGAGCAGGGAGATGTCATCGTAGAGCGCCTGCCGGTTTGCCTTGACGATAAAGAGGTAGTCGCCCTGGGCATCCACTACCTGCTGGCACAGGCTGTGGCAAGCATACAGGGCGTCCCCGGTTACCACCCGCCCCTTCAGCGGCACCTCGGCCAGTACCGCCGGGGCAACCGTGAGCTCGGCTTCCTTCTCCTCACGCCGTACCCCCCTTTTGCGCCAGCACCAAGCCGGCGCGGGTTGCGTACGCTGAGACCAAAATCAGGCCCGGCGTCTCCTTCCCCCACGTCCCGCGCGGCGCCTTTCCATCGATGGCGATGGCTTCCGCTTCCTCGCCCAGGTTCTCCTGCCCCCATTCACGAAGGGCCTTCTCCACCTCGTCCGTGTCTAGGGCGCGCGCCACCTCGAACAGGGTCGATACGGACGGCGTCTTGTCGCGTGTGAACCCCATGGCATGGACTGTCTCTACGCTCTGCAGCCTTCCCCACTGCCATACCGCGTAGAGGCTCTGGGCTCCGGAGAGCATCGCCGCCACGAACAGGCGGAACACTGCGGGGAGGGGATGCCTTCGTCCGTGGCGCGAACGCGGATCGGGAACGGTCGCAAGGGCCTCAACGAGACCACGTACTACCGCTTGCTCCTCCATGCCTCTGCTCTACCCAGAATCCCTCGGCGATAATCGAAAGGCCCTGGTTTCCGCCGTGGTGGGTCTTGACACAAGAGCGTCTGGTGCCTATACTGGTGGTGTTGCCATTTCCGAGGGAAGGAGGGGGCCGCGCTTTGGCGCGGCCCGCAGTCAGGATGGTTACGCACAGGTTCCGCATCTGCCGGTGCCCGGGCCGTACTCTGTCTCTGGGGCCCGGAAGCGCCGCGGTCAAGGTGTGCCGCCCTTTCCTCGGAGGTGTCTGGTGATCTAAAGCACACACACAAGCCAGGTCTCCTCGGAAGCTACGGGCGTGCCGCCTGCCAGGGTGATGCCCGTAGCTTTTTTGCGTTTTGCCAGGGGAGGAAGCATGTCAGGCACTCAAGTGGTGCAACCGAGCGACTTGAAGGAGGGGGAGGGCCTCGGCCGGGATGCCGAGGAGCCACTGATACGTCTGGAAGCAGACATCGGGCCGGAGGGTCGGTTTGGCACGCGGATCCTGGAAGTGACCGCCTCGCGCGTGCGGGTGTGGGAGCCGGACGGCGTCGTCTCTTTCCAGGTGCCGCTGGCCGACCTGAAATCGGCGCGCAACGAGCCGCTGGTGGGCGGTGGCCGGTTGGAGGTGACCACCAAAAGCGGCGAGATCGTGCCCGTTCTTGCCTACTCGATGAGCCTGGCGGCGAAGTTCTCGGAGGCCGCGCGTGGGATCGAGCAGCTTGCCCGCGGCGAGGCACTCTTGATCAACCTGAAGCAGGAGCGGATGCGCTGCGCGAAGTGCGATCGCCTCCTGCCGGAGAAGGACGGTATCTGCCCGGCCTGCGTGAGCCGCGGGGCGACGATGCTGCGCATCGCCCGCTTCCTCCGGCCCTACCAGAACCAGGCGATCATGCTCTCGCTTCTCTCCGTGCTCACGACGGTGCTCAACCTGGCGCCGCCCTACATCCAGGGGACGCTGGTGGACCAGGTGCTGACCGCGCACCGGAACATCGGCCTTCTCTTCGGACTGATGGCGGCCTGGCTGCTCGTGCTGGCCTCCAGCGTGGGCATCCAGATCCTCACCGGCCGGCTGATCGCCTTCCTGGCCGCCAACATCGCGGCCGACCTGCGCAGTGGCGTCTACCGCGCCATCGAGTTCCTGCAGCTCGCCTACTTCGATAAAAAGCAGGTGGGCGCCATCACTAGCCGTGTCACCCAGGATACCGACCGCGTGTGGGGCTTCCTGGTGGATGGCGTGCCCTACTTCGTCACCAACGCACTGCTGCTGTTCGGCGTCATCGGGTTCCTGTTTTACGTGAACTGGTTCCTGGCGTTCTGCATCCTGGCGCCGATCCCGGTGGTGTGCGCCATCAGCGTCTTCTTCTGGAAGCCGGTGTCGCAGATGTACCACCGCGGCGGCCAAAAGTGGGCGCGCTTCCACATGCACCTGAACGAGTCGCTCAGCGGCATCCGGGTGATCAAGGCGTTCGCGCAGGAAGACCTGGAGTACGGCAAGTTCGAGCACCGCAACCGTGAGCTGCGCGATGCCGGCGTGCGCGCCGATGCCAAGTGGTACACCATCTTCGGCGCCATGACCTTCTTCACCAGCCTGGGGGTGCTGATCAACTGGACCGTCGGCGGCTACCTGGTCTACGCCCACAAGATGACGCTGGGCGACTTCTGGCGGGTGAACGCCTACCTGGGGCTGGTGTATGGGCCGCTGCAGTGGTTTGCGATGATCAACAACTGGTTCTCGCGAGCGATGGCTGGCGCCGAGCGGATCTTCGAGGTGATGGACGCCGACCCGGAGCGTTACGGCGAGGAGGCCGGCTACCCGATCACCGGGGCGGTGAGCTTCGAGGACGTGCGCTTTGGCTACGACAAGAGCAACCCGGTGATCAAGGGGATGACTTTCACCGCGCAGCCCGGCGAGATGATCGGCCTGGTAGGCAAGTCGGGCGCCGGCAAGTCGACCACGATCAACCTGCTCTGCCGCTTCTACGAGCCGGACGCGGGCACCATCAAGCTGGATGGCAAGGACTACCGGGAGATCCCGCTGAAGGAGATGCGCCGGCAGATCGGCCTGGTGCTGCAAGAGCCGTTCCTGTTCAACGGCACAATCGCCGATAACATCGCCTATGGCAAGCCCGGCGCCACCTTCGAGGAGATCGTGGAAGCCGCCAAAGCGGCCAACGCGCACCACTTCATCCTGGCCAAGCCGGACGGCTACGACACGATGGTGGGCGAGCGCGGCGCCAAGCTCTCCGGCGGCGAGCGCCAGCGCATCTCCATCGCCCGGGCGATCCTGCACAACCCGCGCATCCTGATCCTCGACGAGGCGACCTCCTCGGTGGATGTGGAGACGGAGAAGCAGATCCAGGAGGCGGTGGGCCGCCTAGTAGAGGGGCGCACCACCTTTGCCATTGCTCACCGGCTCTCGACGCTGCGCAACGCCACCCGGCTGATCGTTCTGGAGAAGGGCGAAGTGAAGGAGATGGGCACCCACGCCGAGCTGATGGAGCGCCAGGGTGTCTTCTACAACTTGGTGCAGACGCAGAGCGCCATCAACGAGATCATTGGTGTTGGCACGTAACGCCTCTCCGAAAAGCGCGAATACGATCCGGAGTGCCCGAGCCATCGGGCTTCGACGGTTAGGAGGCCGCATTGCTGCGGCACTCCGGCTACTCCCCGGGCAACTGTTAGGAGGGAGATGGACCCGAAGACGCTGCGGCTCTTCTATGAGCCAAGAGACCGACTGCGGCTGACGATCGGCACGGAGCGGTCGTATCCCACGGTGAAGCCGGTCTGGGCGGCGCCGCTGTCGCGGCCGGGGCGCTACCTCGTCCTGCTGGATGGCAAGGGGGAGGAGATCACCATGATCGCCAACCCCAAGGAGGCGCTGCCGCCGGAATCGTGGGCGGCCGTGCAGGAGGAGCTGCGCCGCCGCTACCTGACGGCGACGGTGACGGCGGTGCTCCACGCCAAGGTGGAGTTCGGCGCCACCTACTGGAGCGTGGAGACCGACCGGGGACGCCGCGACTTCGTGACCCAGAACCTGCAGGAGAACGCGCTGTGGCTGTCCGATCACCACCTCCTCCTGCTGGACGTGGATGGCAACCGCTTCGAGATCCCGGACCTGCGCGCGCTGGACAGCACTAGCCAGCGCTACATCGCCGCCATCCTGTAGCCGCCCCGGCCGGGCAGTCGATCCGCGGGTGGCGAACCCGTCCGCTCGGCAGCATCCGGGGGCCGTGTGGCCAAGGGTATAGTTTGTTTGGTGGGGAAGGGCGGTAGCCGGCGGCGTCGAATGTACCCTCTGGCAGCCGGATTGCCGAGCAGCCCGAGGATGACACCAGGGGGAAGCGGTATGGAAGTAGCTCGGGGATACTCCCTGAGGCAGCACAACACGTTTGGGGTAGACGCGCAAGCGGCGTTCTTTGCGCGGGTGCAGACGCCGGCGGAGCTGGCGGCGCTGCTGGAGGACCCAGAGCTGCGCGGGGCGCCCCGCCTGGTGCTGGGTGGCGGCAGCAACATCCTCTTCACGCGTGACTTCGACGGTCTGGTGATTGAGAACGCCATCGAGGGCATCCGCGTCCTCGCGCGGGAGGGCGATACCGCCGTGGTAGAGGCAGGTGCCGGCGTGGTCTGGCATGACCTGGTCCTCTTCTGCGTAGAGCATGACCTGGGCGGCCTGGAGAACCTGGCGCTCATTCCCGGCCGGGTGGGGGCCTCGCCGATCCAGAACGTGGGCGCCTACGGCGTCGAGATCAAGGATGTGTTCGAGAGCCTCGAGGCGATGGAGATCGCCACCGGTCGGGTGCGCACGTTCCGCCTGGAAGAGTGCCGCTTTGGCTACCGCAACAGCGTCTTCAAGCAAGAGGCGAAGGGGCGCTATATCATCCTTGCGGTTCGCTTCCGGCTTACCACCCGCGAGCACCGGCTGAACCTGGGTTATGCCGCGCTGGCGTCGCTCCGCCCGACCCCGACCACGATTCGCGACGTTTGCGAGGCGGTGATCGCTATCCGCCGCAGCAAGCTGCCCGACCCGGCGGAGCTGGGCAACGCCGGCAGCTTCTTCAAGAACCCCGAGGTATCCCTGGAGCAGTACGCGGCGCTGAAGGCGGCGCACCCTGGCCTGGTGGCCTATCCGTCCGAAGGCGGCATGAAGCTGGCGGCTGGCTGGCTGATCGAGCAGTGCGGCTGGAAGGGGAAGCGCGTTGGCAACGTCGGTGCCCACGCCCGGCAGGCACTGGTGATCGTCAACTACGGTGGGGCCACCGGCGCCGAGATCCTCGACTTCGCCCGGCAGGTGCAGGCCTCCGTGGCGGCACGCTTCGGCGTCGCCCTTCAGACGGAAGTGAACATCATCTGACAGGGTACGAGAGTTCCCCGGCACCGAGGCGCGCATCGAAAGCCTCTGGCCGGCGCGAGGTACACTGCGATGACCCTCCGCGATATCGTCGACCGCCGGACGGAGCCGGATCCCTGGGTGGAAGGCGACAACATCCCCTGGAACGAGCCCGCCTTCAGTGCTCGCATGCTCCGGGAGCACCTCTCCCAGGAGCACGACGCCGCCAGCCGCCGCTTCGCCACGATCGACCGGCATGTCGCCTGGATCCACGAGGTGCTCCTGGCGGGCAGGCGCACGCGAGTTCTTGACCTGGCCTGTGGACCGGGCCTCTACACCAGCCGCCTGGCGCGGTTGGGCCACACGTGCGTCGGGATCGACTACTCGCCGGCATCGATCGCCCACGCCGAAGCGGAGGCAGAGCGCGAGGACCTGGCGTGCCGCTACCGGCTGGAGGACCTGCGGTCGGCCGACTACGGCTCAGGCTTCGGGCTCGCCATGCTGCTCTTTGGGGAGTTCAATGCCTTCCGGCCCGTGGACGCTCGGCGGATCCTGAACACGGCCCACGCCGCTCTCTCGGAGGGCGGCATCCTGCTCCTGGAGCCCCACACCTTCGCGACCATCCGCAAGCTGGGAGAGGCGGGTCCGTCCTGGTACTCGAGCCCTGCCGGCCTCTTCTCCGATCAGCCCCACCTCGTGCTCAAGGAGAGCCACTGGCATGCAGCCACCCGCACGGCGACCACCCGCTGGTACGTTCTCGATGCCGCCACGGCCGGGGTGACCCGCTGCGCCCACTCCCTCCAGGCTTACTCCGATGAAGAGTACGTCATCCTCCTGAGCGCGTGCGGCTTCGGCGAGGTACGCCTGCTTCCCTCGCTCACCGGCGAGACCGAGGGCGATCCTTCTGGCCTGATGGCCATCACCGCCCGGGCGCGGCCCCGATAGGAGTCGCCCATGCCTGCCCGGCGGGCACCCAAGAGGATGAAGACGGGCGCTCGGAGCTGTTCTCAGGGTAGGCCTCGGGCGTCACTTCGCCAGGAAGTGCTCCAGCCACTGGTAGGCGCGCTCCTCGGCGAGGGGCGGCACCGAGTGCCCGTGGCGGTGGTTGTAGAGGCCGAGGCGGCGGGGGGCGCCCAGAAGGTCGTAGATCGGCAGCACCGCCGCGATGAAGGGCCAGCTCTTATCCCCGTCGGTGCAATCGCCGCCCAGCAGCAGGAACGCGCGTGGCGGCACCAGCGCCAGCACCTGGTGGTTCTCCAGGGGAAAGCCGCGGCGGCGGATCTCTGGGCCGAGGTACCAGGGGGCGTGCCAGTTGCAGAAGCTCAGCCCGATGCCGCCCTCGCTGCTCACCGCCGCCTTCACGCGCTCGTCGAAGGCAGCCAGGAAGAGGGTCTGCTTGCCGCCCAACGAGTGCCCGATCGCCCCGAGGCGCTCGCCATCCACAAAGGGCAGGCTCTGCAGCACATCCAGCGCCCGGCGCGCATCGTGCAGCATCTTGGCGAGGCCGCGCACCCCGGGCTGGCGCTGTGCCAGCCAGCGCACCGCATCCAGGTAATCGCGGTCGCGGTATTGCCACACGAAACAGCGAGGCGCGAAGGCGGCAAAGCCCCGCCGGGCTAGCTTCAGCGCGAAGTGCAGCGACTCCGGCCCCTCCAGCCCGGCCGGCTCGCGGATGGTAGCCTCGGTCGTTTGGTGCAGCACCACCACGCCCGGCACCCGGTCTCGCACCACGGCGGGAAAGAGGAGGTAGCCTTCCACCGGCAGGCCCGGTTCCGCTTCGTAGAGTACCCGTTGGCGCACGCAGCCGGCGGGGCGGTCCTCCTCCAGCAGCGTGAGCCGCACTGGCCCGCGATCCTCCGGGAAGCGGCCAAGGAAGTCTAGCCAGCGCTCGCGCAGTTGTGCGCGCCGGGCCTGCCAGGCCCGCGCCGTGGTGATCGGGCGGCGCGAGCGTTCGACCAGCAGCGGCTCCAGGGGAGCTGCCTCCGGGGGGAGCTCCACCG
>JAAZEB010000065.1 GCA_012512505.1 Armatimonadota bacterium
GCGCAGACCGGCGGACCCTCCGGCGGCTGCATCCCGGCCGAGCACCTCGACACGCCGATGGATTACGAGAGCCTGGCCAAGGTCGGCTCGATCGTGGGCTCCGGCGGCCTGATCGTCATGGACGAAGACTCGTGCATGGTCGACGTGGCGCGCTTCTTCATGGAGTTCTGCATGGACGAGTCGTGCGGCAAGTGTCCGCCCTGCCGCGTCGGCACGCGCCAGATCTACGGCATCCTCGACAAGATCACCAAGGGCAAGGCCCAGGTGGAAGATCTCTCGCTGCTCGAGGAGCTGTGCCAGATGGTGAAGGAGACCTCGCTGTGCGGCTTGGGGCAAACGGCGCCGAACCCGGTGCTCTCCACGCTGCGCTATTTCCGCGAGGAATACCTGCAGCATATCGTCGACAAACGTTGCCCGGCGAAGGTCTGCCCGGCGCTGGTGAGCTACAGCATCGATGAGGAGATCTGCACCGGGTGCAGCCTGTGCGCGCGCAACTGCCCGGAGAACGCCATCTTCAAGGTGGACGGCCAGAAGAAGTACCGCATCGACCCGGTGCGCTGCATCCGCTGCGGCGTGTGCCACGACGTGTGCCGCTTCAACGCGGTGGTGAAAGCATGATGATGAGCGACATCACGATAACCATCGACGGCCGGGAAGTGAAGGGCCGCAAAGGGCAAACGGTGCTGGAGGTCTGCAAGGAAAACGGCATCTACGTCCCTACGCTCTGCCACTGGCCGGGACTGTCGAATGTGGGCGCGTGTCGCCTCTGTGTGGTGGAGGTGGAGGGCAGCAACAAGCTGGGCACCTCCTGTACCATGCCGGCGACGGATGGGCTGAAGATCCGCACCGAGTCGGAGGCGCTGTTCGCGCGCCGCAAAATGACGCTGGAGCTCCTCTTCTCCGAGCGCAACCACTACTGCCCGATCTGCCCGGAGAGCGGGAGCTGCGAGCTGCAGGACCTGGGCTACCGGTTCGGGATCGACGCGATCCGCTACCCGTACCTGTTCCCGTCGCTGCCGCTGGATGTATCGCATCCGCACATTGCCATGGAGCACAGCCGCTGCGTGCTGTGTACCCGCTGCGTGCGCGTCTGCAGCGAGCGGGTGGGCGTGGGCACGCTCGACTTCCGCGAGCGCGGCATCGCCCAGATGATCTCGCCGGATGCCGGCCTGCCCCTGGGTGAGTCGAGCTGCGTCTCCTGCGGCGCCTGCGTTCAGGTCTGCCCCACGGGGACGCTGTTCAACAAGAACACGGCCTACCTGGAGCGTGCCGCCACCGCCGGCGGGGCGCACAGCGCCATGCAGAAGGTCTCCAGCACCTGCGCTGGCTGCAGCGTTGGCTGCCGCACCGAGGTGTGCGTCTCCAACAACCGGGTGGTGCGCATCGACGCCGACATGGCGGCCGGCGACGCCGGGATCCTCTGCGAGAAGGGGCGCTTCAGCCTGCTGCAGGATCGGCGCCGGCGTCTCACCCGGCCGCTGATCCGGCGCAGCGGACGCCTGGAGGAGACCGACTGGGAGACGGCGCTGGCGCACATTGCCAGCCGCGTCTCCGAGGTGGTGGCACAGCACGGCGCCTCGGCAGTGGCCGGGATCGCCTCGCCGGCGCTGCCGAACGAGACGCTCTACCTCTTCCAGAAGCTGCTGCGCGCTGGCGTCGGCACGCCCAACGTCGATGCCTTTGATGGCCGCGACCTGCGGGTGACGCGCGCTGCCACCGAGGGCCTGGTTGGTGCTCACGTGCGGGCCAAGGTGGAAGCGCGCCTCAGCGAGCTGGACGAGGCCGACCTGTATGTGGTCGTCGGCGCGGACCCAACCCGCACTCATCCGGTGGTGGCTGCGGCAATCCGCCGGGGCGTTTACCAGCGGCGGGCGCAGTTGATCCTTATCAACCCGCGCAAGACCGGCCTCACCGAGCTGGCCGACCTGACGCTGCAGCCGCGGCGCGGCAGCGATGGCGTGCTGTTGAACGGCATGATGCAGGCGATCGTGAGCGACGGCGTCGCCGAGAAGACGCTGGTGCCCACGGCCGGCCGGGGCGCGTTCGTCAGCACGCTGGAGCGCTACACCCCGTTCGCCGTCGAGATGGAGACCGGGGTGCCCCGCGACGACGTGCTGCAGGCGGCCCGGATGTACGCGCGGGCAAAGCGCCCGGTGATCCTCTATGGGCGGGGCATCACTCGCCAGAGCGACCCGCGGCTCATCGCCTCGATGCAGTCGCTGACGCTGCTCACCGGCCACGCCGACGCCACCCACTTCCCGATCCTGGGGCTGCGTCGCTCGGCCAGCAGCACCGGTGCGTTCGACCTGGGCGTGGATCCCTCGCGGCTGCCGGGGCGGCAGCGCTTCACCGACGAGGCGATGCAGCGCTTCGAGAGCGCCTGGGGCCGCCCGGTGCCCACACCGGCGGAGTTCAACGCCAACGAGTTCGATGCCAAGGCGATCCGCGCCCTGTATCTCCTGGCCGGCGATGATGACCTGCCGCTGGGCGAGGAGTTCGCCGAGCGCCTGATGGAGACGGAGTTCGTGGTCGTCCACGCCTCGCATGCCTCCTCGCTCACCGAGATGGCGGACGTGGTGCTGCCCACCCTCACCTGGGCGGAGCAGTCCGGCACCTTCACCAACATCGACGGCGAGGTGCTGCCGCTGCGGCAGGCGGTGCCCGGGCCGGCGGGAGTGTGGTCCGCGCCGGAGGTACTCGGCGCCCTGGGCAGCGCCCTGGGGCTGGAAGCCGGCTGCAAGACGCCGGAGGCGATCACCGAGGAGATCGCGGCGCTGGTGCCGGAGTACGCCGCGGCGCTGGCAGAGGGCGAAGGCCTGGTGCGCTTCGGCGGCGAAGCCTTCGACGTGCGCCGCGCCGACCTGCGGGCGCCGGATTACTTCCGCGAGGTTTAGTCGGACGGGGAGGGGAGCCGGTCAGTGCCCGCCGGGCGCTGCGCGCCGGCTCCCGTTCTCCCCGCCTTGGAGATACAGGGGATGAGTGTGAAACCCAAGATCGCGACGGTCTGGCTGGGGGGATGCTCGGGCTGTCACATGTCGTTGCTGGACCTGGACGAGCGTTTGATCGATATCGCGAAAGCGGTGACGATCACCGCCAGTCCGGTCACCGATATCAAGGAGCCGCCCGAGGTAGACGTGGTGCTGGTGGAGGGGGCGGTGTGCAACACCGACAACCTCCACGTGCTGCGCAAGGTGCGCGAGCGGGCCAAGATCCTCGTGGCGTTCGGCGATTGCGCCTGCTTTGGCAACATCCCGACGATGCGCAACTTCTTCCCCCTGGAGGATGTGCTGCAGCGCGGCTACGTCGACACCGAGAGCACGGCGTCGGGAGAGGTGCCCCGCTCGGAGGAGCTGCCCGAACTGCTGGATAAGGTGCAGCCGCTCCATGCCTTCGTGAAGGTGGACGCGAACTTGCCCGGCTGCCCGCCCTCAGCCGACGCGATCTACTTCGCGCTGACGGAGCTGCTGGCCGGCCGTCTGCCCGCGGCCTCGGGAGAGCTGCTGCACTACGACTAAAGGGAGACCGGTGGCTCCTCCTCGCCGGCGTCCGCGGCTTGTGGCCTGGACGAGGACCGACGAGGATGGCACACGCAGGAGATGATGAATGCCTAAAACTGTTACCATAGAGCCGGTCACCCGGATTGAGGGCCATGCGAAGGTCACGGTCCACCTGGGTGACGACGGCAAAGTCGAGCAGGCGCGGATGCACGTGGTGGAGTTCCGGGGCTTCGAGAAGTTCTGCGAGGGCCGGCACTTCAGCGAGATGCCGTCGATCACGGCGCGCATCTGCGGCATCTGCCCAATCAGTCACCACCTGGCCGCGTCCAAGGCGGGCGATGCGATCCTGGGGGTACCGGTGCCACCAACGGCGCACAAGCTGCGCGAGTTGATGCACATGGGTCAGATCCTGCAGTCGCACGCGCTTAGCTTCTTCCACCTCTCGGCGCCGGATCTGCTCCTTGGCTTCGATGCCGACCCGGCCAAGCGCAACATCATCGGCCTGATCGAGGAGAAGCCGCAGATCGCGCTGCAGGGGATCCAACTGCGCAAGTTCGGCCAGGAGATCATCGCCCGGGTTGGCGGCCGGCGCATCCACCCCACCTTCTCCTTGCCCGGTGGTGTGAACCAGACGCTGGCCCCAGGCGACCGGGACGCGATCCTGGAGGGCATCCCGGCGGCGATCGCCGGCTGCCAGGCGGCCATCGGACTGATCAAGGCCTACTACGCCGAGAACGCGGAAGACGTAGCGCGCTTCGCCAACTTCCCCTCGCCGTACGGCGGCCTGGTCACCGCCGAGGGTGCCCTGGAGCACTACGACGGCTACCTGCGCTTCGTCGGCGCCGACGGCGGCATCTTGGAGGATGGCGTCGACCCGGCCGAGTACCTCTCGGTGATCGCCGAGACGACCGAGGACTGGTCGTACCTGAAGTTCCCCTACTACAAGAAGATCGGCTATCCCGAGGGCGCCTACCGGGTGGGCCCGCTGGGCCGCCTGAATATCGCCGAGAGTGCCCGCACGCCGCTGGCGAACGAGGAGTTGCGGGCGTTCAAGGCGCTGGGGAATGGTAAGCCGGTAGAGGGCACGCTCTACTACCACTACGCGCGGTTGATCGAGGCGCTCTATGCCGTCGAGCGCGCGCAGCAGCTTGCGGAGGACCCGGAGATTCTGGGCAGCGACATCGTCGCCACCTCGCAGAGCCTGCGCCAGCGCGGCGTGGGCGTCATCGAGGCGCCGCGCGGCACGCTGTTCCACGACTACACCGTGGATGAGGGCGGTCGCCTGGAGAAGGTGAACCTGATCGTCTCTACCGGTCAGAACAACGTGGCGATGAACCGCGCCGTCTCCTCCGTGGCGCGCACCTACGTGGACGGTACCCAGCTCCGCGAGGGGATGCTCAACCGCGTTGAGGCCGCCATCCGGGCCTACGACCCGTGCCTCTCCTGCTCCACGCACGCCATCGGCCAGATGCCGCTGGAGGTGGAGTTGGTCGGGCCAAACGGCGAGAAGCTGGACCGCGTCGTCCGTGGCTGATGCCGTCGCGGCGGTGCTGATCGATGGGCCAACCGGGTGGGCCGAAGCCTGCCTGGTTGGCCCATTCCATTTGCCGCCGGTCGGGGGTTGACGCCAGCGCGATCGAGGGTTTAGGATCGGGACTGTAATGCAGCGAGTACTGGTGGTGGGGTGTGGGAACGCGAGCCGGCGCGATGATGGCGCCGGTCTCTACGTCATCCGCGGTCTGGCGGCGCGGTTTGGCCTGGCGCCACAGCCCGAGGAGGAGGATGGCTTTGCCGAGGCCCGCGGCCAGGTGGAGGGCGCGGCCGGCCCGGTGTGCCTGGAGATGCGCTTCACCCAGCAGTTCGACCTGGTGCTGGCCGACGAACTGAAGGAGGTGGACCTCTTTATCGCCGTTGACGCGCACACCGGGGCCTACCCGGAGGCGCTGCGGCGGGTGGAGGTATCGCCGGGCTACTCGTCGTCGCTCACCTCGCACCACCTGACCCCGGACACGCTGGCCGGCATCTCGCTGGCGCTGCACGGGAAGGCGCCGCGGACGGTGGTCTTCTCCGTGCGCGGCTACGACTTCAACTTCGGCACGGACCTGACCCCGCAGACACAAGCCGCTGCGGACCAGGCGATCGAGGAGATCGCCACTCTGGTCTGTGGCGGCGAATGAGAGAGGGGTTACGGATGGCGAAGTGCCCGTCATGCAATCAACGCAAGGCACAGCGGCCATGCCCGGCGCTGGGCCAGAGCATCTGCTCCCTCTGCTGCGGCACGAAGCGGCAAAAGGAGATCGCCTGCGAGCCGACCTGCCAGTACCTCCAGGCTGGCACGCAGTACCAACTCGCCCGCGAGGTGAAGAGCCTGGTACACACCACGTTCCGGTCTCAGGACGACGACGTCTTCGCGATCCCAGAGGTGGCCGAGTACGCCTCCCACATCGAGAGGGCGTTCGTCGAGCACCTCTACCCGGACCAGCACATCGTCGACATGGAGATCCACGAGGCGCTGGGTCGTCTCTACCTGCTGCAAACGGGGAAGCTGGCTTCGCTGGAGCCGAGGAACCGGTGCGAGCAGGTGGTCTTCCAGGCGTTCGCCGACGCCGATGCGGCCTGCCCCGATCTGGACGAAGAGCTGAAGGCGAAGACGGTGCTGCGCATCATGCGCTCCGTCGAGAAGGCTACCGGGAGAGCATTGGGGCCGCGCAACTATCTGGAGATGATCTACAGCCAGTTCACCGGGAAGGGCAAGTGGGCGCACCTGTATGAGTAAAGGTCTGTTCTGCTAGGCAGATCTACACGTCGGCGGGCGCCAGACAGGTGGCCTTGGGGTAGCGGGCAAAGTCGCCGGGGTTGAGGGTGAGGAGGTGGGTGATGCCATGCGCCAGCATCACCGCCACCAGGCGGGCATCATGCGCCGGCCGCCCACACACGCTGTGCCGCACGCACAGGTCCAGCCACCGCTCCAGGAGGTCCGCCGGGTCGGGGAGCAGGGAGAACGCATTGAGGATCCCAAGTACCTCTCCACGGGCCTGGTGGGCCCCCATCCCGAGCCCGTTTACCTCCAGCGGTCGCGTAGCGACGACCCAGAACTCGAAGAGGCTCTGGTTGGCGCGATGAGGGGTTCCCCACCAGCGGGGCCGTAAGGCGCTCAATAGCTGCCCGGACCTCACTGTAGCGCGGCTCCGCCGCTACCACATACCGCAGGATGATGTTCGTATCCAGGAGCACCTGCATCAGATACGTTCCTCGTAGAGGTTCTCCCGTCGCAGCGCCTCATCAGGAATGGATGGTCCCGCGATGCGACCCGCGGCCGCGCGCACGCGGCGCAAGCGCTCCTCGATGGAGAGCGAGGCCCACGTCTGTTGATCCATGGTGAGCGGCCTTAGCTCCACCTCAAGTGGCTGGTCCACCGGCCAGTCCACGGGCTCATCGGGCACGAAGACCTTCCCATCCCAGTGCGCGCGTATTGTCAGGCCCATCTTCCATCACCTCTGCCGCCATTATACCACACCGGGATGGATCGTGGGCCCGTGGCCGGCCAGCCGGGCCGGCCACGGGCGGATCGCGTTACCGTGAGGTGACGAGCGCGTTGCCGACCCGGATGACCCGGGGCTCGCCCAGATCGGTGTGCCACGGCAGCGTGTAGGGGATCCCGGGCAGCAAGTCGAAGCAGTTGTCCGCCAGCGCCAACTCGCCCTCCAGGTCAAGGCAGACGCCCCAGGCGAAGGTCTCCGACGCGAGCGTCAGGCGCTCCCCTTCCCGCGACAGCGAGATCCGGGGTTCGGTGAGCGCCAGGTCCTTGAACCGTTCCAGGAAGAGCCGGTGCTGGGCAATCGGCCGGCCGCGCTCCAGCAGGAGGGCGAAGGCGCCGCTTTGCCGCAGGCCGAGCTCCTCCCACTGCCCCCGGTCGAACTGCGCCAGGGCGGTGGAGGCGTTGGCCGGAAGCGTCACCGCCGCCGTGGCGTCCAACGGCAGGCCGCCGGCCAGGCGGAAGAGGCCGTAGCGCACCTCACCGCTCCAGGGCTCGGGGGTGTCGTTGACGCCGTAGACCGTCACGGTATCCGCTTCGGCGGCCACCACCACGCTCACCGGCTGGAAGGCGCGGCGCACCGGGTGGTAGGCTAGCTTCTTGCGCCGGTAGTAGTCCACGATCGTCCAGCCGTGGGTGACGGGCCAGGAATCGTTGTACATCCAGAAGATGGCGGAGGCGCTGCTGAACATGCGCCGGCGGTAGTTGGTGATGTACTCCCGGAGGCCCTCCGCCTGCAGCAGCGCGCTGGCGAAGGCGTACTCCTCCCAGTCCATCGCCAGCGGGTCGCGGCCGAGCCACAGCTCCACGGTGGCGTAGGCGCGTCCGAGCAGGCCGGCCTCATGCGCCGTGCAGGCGATTGGGTTGTCGTGGTGATCCCAGCTTGGCGAGCCGAGGTAGCGCTCGTTCTCGGGTAGGAACTGCCGCAGCGTGGCCGGCGAGGTGGCCCCAAGAACGCCCCCTTCGTTGGGGAAGCGGTCTACGTAGGTGCGGTATTCCCACCAGTCGGCGCCACCCGGGTTGTTGATGGAGACGCCCCAGGGGTGTTGGTCGCCCACGGTCGGATCGTTCGGGTGCTGGAAGTCGGGCGAGTAGGGAGAGCTGATCCAGTGCGCGGTGGAGGGATCTTCGGCGTGCACGATCCGCGGGATGTCGTGGTGGAAGAGGACGTAGTGCGGGTGTGCCGGCCGCTGGGAGTCGTAGCCCCAGCTCCAGTCGCCCCATTCGACCTCGTTGTTGCCGCACCACACCACCAGCGAGGGATGGTGCGCCAGGTCGCGCACGGCGAAGGTGACCTCGCGGCGCACCTCGGCGGCGAAGTCGGGATCATCGCCGGGGTACTGGGCGCAGGCGAAGAGGAAGTCGTGCCAGAGGAGGATCCCCTGCTCGTCGCAGGCGTCGCAGAGGGCGTGGTCGGCGAAGAGGCCGCCGCCCCACACGCGCAGCAGGTTGAAGTTGGCCGCCACGGCCAGGTCGACCAGCTCCCGGTAGCGCGCCGCGTCCACCGTGCTGTAGAGCATATCGGCCGGCACCCAGTTGCCGCCTTTGCAGAAGATCGGGCGGTTGTTGATCTTTAGGATGAAGTAGCGCCCCTCCACCGGGTGGGGCGATTGGTCGATCTCCACCCGCCGCACGCCGGTGCGCCGCACCACCCGCTGCGTCTCGCCGCCCGCTTCGAGCGTCACCTCCACCGTGTAGCGGAACTGCTCGCCGTGCCCAATCGGCCACCAGAGACGCGGGTTGGCGATCTCGAGCTGCAGCTCGTGACGCGACTCGCCCTGCACCACAGACAGCGGCAGCGACACTTCCTGGCCGGTCTCCACGACGCGAGCGCGCAACACGGCGGCTACCGGCTCCTCGGCAACACCCTCGATGGACGCCCGAACGAAGAGGGTGGCGGTGGACAGGTCGGTGCTCGGGAGGGCGAAGAGGGTCACCTGGTCGAGGCGGGGAACGGCACTCCACTCCAGGCGCACGTCGCCGAGGATGCCGACATTGGTGAGGCGGGCGTTCCAGTCCCAGCCGACCTGGTACTGCGGGTTGCGGTGCCAGTGTCGCTTGGTGAGCAGGCCGATCTCCCCGGAGCAGAAGCCGTTGCCGGGCTTATCGGCGGCGGAGTGGAAGCCGGCATCCACGCGCACCACCAGGAGATTCTCACCGGGGCGCAGCTTGCCGGTCACCGCGAAGCGCGCCGGCCGGTTGGCGTTGGCATGGCGGCCAACCTCCTGGCCGTTCAGCAGGACGAGGGTGTCCAGTTCCAGCTTGTCGAAGACGAGCCAAGCCGGCTGCTCGGCCGCCTCGGCGGGCACGGTGAAGGTGTGCCGGTAGATCCAGAACTGCTCTTCCACCCAGCGGGCCTTGAGGGAGTTGAGGCCGAGGTTGGGATCCTCAAGGAGGCCGGCGGCGCGCAGCACCTGGTGGATGGGGGCTGGCACGGCGGCAGGCAGCAGCCGGCGCCCGCGCAGGGAGGGGCCCAGATAGTGGCTGGGGTGCATCAGGTGAGAGCCTTCGGCCCAGGTGAGGCCCCACGTTCCGTTCAGGGAGAGTGAACCACTCATGCGATGGCCTTTCCACGAGCAAGCGATCGCCACCTGGTTCATTGCGCGCCCGACGGATCCCTGCCGGGGTGGCCCTCTGGCGCCGGGCTGCCGTTGGTGGTGGCGGCCCTGGCACGCGCCATGGCCGCCACCACCAACCGCCTCACCTTCAGCTCTTCAGCTCGTCGGTGTTTGCCCGCACCTTGCGGATCGCTTCCAGGATGAGGTCCATGTCCGCGGTGGTGTCACCGAGGAAGAGGGGGTGGGGGAGGCTCAGCGCCTGGGTTTGGTGGACGCGCTCCGCGGTGGGGCAGCAGGTCTGGGAGTAGTCTACCGGCTTGCCGTAGAGGGGGCACTTCACCGGGCAGCCGGTGCGCCCGAAGTTCATGCTGCGGAAGAGCGGGTTCTGGTAGATCGGCTGGCCGTGGGCACCAACGCCGACCGGCACGCCTTCAGCCTGCAGCGCTTCGAGGAACCGGTCGCGCGGCACGCCGTCGAACTGCTCCGGGCGGTAGTGGAAGTTCCAGTAGTAGAAGCCCCAGCGAGTAACGCGCGGGTCGCGGGCGATTGGGTCCACGCCGGGGATCTCTTTGAGGCCCTCGGCCAAGTAGCGGGCGTTGCGCTCGCGGATCTCCGTTTGTTCTGGCAGGCGGGCTAGTTGGCTGAGGAGGATGGCGCCCTGGAACTCGGTCATCCGCAGGTTGGAGGCCACGCGGTGGAACTCGTAGAACGGCCGTCCGGAGATGCGCCCGATGTGGTGGAAGGAGTAGGCTTTCTCCGCCAACTCGGCATCGTTGGTGACCACGGCGCCGCCTTCGCCGCAGGTCAGCGTCTTGCCCATCCGGAAGCTGAAGGTGCCCAGGCTGCCCAGGGCGCCCACCCCCTGGCCGCGCCACTGCGAGCCGTGCGCGTGCGCGCAGTCTTCCACGATGGCGATCCCGCGCCGCTGGGCGATCTCCAGGATGCGGTCCATGTCGCAGGGGTAGCCACCGTTGTGGACGATCACCGCGGCGCGCGTGCGCTCGGTGATGGCGGCCTCCAGCGCCTCCGGGTCGATGTTGTAGGTCTCGGCGTCTACGTCTACGAAGACCGGCACGGCGTTGACCAGGGCAATGGCGGTGGCGCTGGCGACGAAGGTGAGCGCCGGCACCAGCACTTCGTCGCCCGCTTCAACCCCCACTGCCTTCAGGGCGCACTCGATGGCCTGGGTGCCGTTGGTGAGGGCGACACAGTAGCGCGCGTCCTGGAAGCGGGCGAACGCGTCCTCGAAGCGACCCACCTGCGATTCGGCGGCGTTGGCGTAGCCGCCCCGCCACCAGGCGCCGCTGCGCACCACGTCAACGACCGCCTGCTCCTCCCGCTCATCGCGGATCGGCCACGGCTTCCCCAGCGCCCGCGTCACAACCTTCTCTCCACCATTAATAGCCAGCTTCGGCATGTTGCATCTCCTCTTTTCGCTCAGGGCGCGAGCAGCTCAGGGTGGACGGCTCTAATCCACTCCTCTACCTGACAGCCTGCTCTCTGCGCTCAGACCATCCAACGCGCTATCCGCCAGGTAACGGTCCGCCATCGCCAGCAGTTCGGTCACCGCCTTCGCAGTCGGCCTATGCGGGAGGATCCAACCGCTCCGGTGCCAGTCTGCCAAGTTCACCAGCATCCCCCACCACGAAGACCTTTGGCTCTCCCAGCACTGTGGTGACGAAGCCCTGGCCGGCCGCCACCTTCTCGCGCCACTCATCCGGCGGATAGACGTTAGGGTTCACCTCACGCCCCAGGTTCTCCTGGCAGCGGTAGAGGGCGCTCACTACCTCCCCGAAGGAAACGTCCCCGATCACCATCACATCCACGTCACTGCCGGGCCGCTCTTCGCCTCTGGCAATGGACCCGTACACAAAGGCAACGCGGATGCGTTCGGCCAGGGGGACGAGCGCCTCTCGCAGCACTTCCGCCACGCCCGAGGTACGAACCATCAGCTCCCGCAGCGCGGGAAACACGGGCGACTCTCGGTTGGCCTGGTAGAAGACCATGTTCCCGCGCCGGGAACGGGTCACCAGCCCTGCTGCCAGGAGCCGATCGAGCTCCCGCTGCACCGCGCCTGTCCCCGTGCCGGCCGAGCGGACGATCTCGCTCAGGTAGAAGGCCCGTTCACTGTGGCAGAACAGCAATCCCAGGACCGCCCGTCGTGTATGCCCGAAGAGGGCTTCGCCCACGCGACCGCCTGTCCGACTACGCGCCTGAGTCTCTGTGCCCCTTACCATTTCGGGAAGGATTATACCCATAATGGGAAGGTTCGTCAAGAGCACCAGCATGCACCGGAAGACCGTCTGGGTTGGGGCCTGGCGTCAGACCGGCGGTCAGCACCCCTCCCAAGCCGGCGGCGCGGGGATGCCGCAGGTCTCCAACAGCTCCAGCATGTTCAGGCCGATGACACGGCGCTTCACCTCATCGCTGACGCGCGAGAGCAGGATCGGTCCCAGGCCGCAGCCGAACTGCAGGTCGCTCATATCCGAGCCCCACATCACCCGGTCGGGGCGCAGGTCGCGCAGGCCGCGCTCGAACGACTCGTGGCCGATCGGCAGGCAGGTGCAGATCCACAGGTTCTCGTGGCGCCGGGCTAGCTCCGCCCGGGCGGGATCCCAGTGCCCGCAGATGAACTGCGCCCGCGGGTAGCGCGCCAGCCACTCGCCCAGCTTCGGCCCCCAGGAGTGGTTCAGGATCGGCATGCCGTGCTCGTGGGCGTAGGCGCAGATGGTGTCCAGCAAGGGGCCGTCGTCCGGGTAGCCCTGGTACCAACTGCTCAGCTTGATGCCCACGAAGCCCAGCGCCCGGCAGCGCTCCAGCTCCGGGATCACGTCGCGCTCGAAGACCGGGTTGACCATCGCCAGGCCGAGAAAGCGCCTGGGCA
>JAAZEB010000066.1 GCA_012512505.1 Armatimonadota bacterium
GGATGGGGGGGCCTACCCCTGCCGCCATAGCCCCCCCGGTTTCGGGGGGGATGGGGGGGCCAAACGCCGGCCCGCTGTTGTGTGCCCAGAAGCAGCCGCCGATCAAGGCGACCCGCGAGATTCGGGCGGTGGCGCTCACCGAGCCGAAGCCGGGCGTCTACGTCTACAAGCTGGCGGAGAACATCGCCGGGTGGGTGCGCTTTCGCACCTCCGGGCCGGCGGGGCATCGGATCACCCTGCGCTTCAACGAGACGCTGGCGCCCGACGGCACCCTCTCCAACCACCTCTCTAGCCACACCCATGGCCGCTATCAGACCGGCGAGCTGATCCTGGCCGGCAACGGTGAGGAGGTCTACGAGCCGCGCTTCACTTACCACGGCTTCCAGTATGTGCAGGTGGAGGGTCTCACGCGCAAGCCGGCGCTATCGGATCTGGTCGGCGTCGCGGTGCATACCGCCCTGGAGCCGGCCGCGGAGTTCGCCTGCTCGCACGAGTGGCTGAACGCGCTCCACCGGATGTGCCGGCGCACCTACCTCAATAACCTCCACAGCATCCCCACCGATTGCCCCCAGCGCGAGAAGATGGGGTGGCTGGCCGATGGCGCCGTGGCCTCCGACATGGCGATGTGGGCTTTCGATGCCGCCACGTTCTACACCAAGTGGACCGAAGACCTGCGCGATGCCGCCGCCCCCAACGGCAGCATGCCCGCCTTCGTGCCCACCTGCGGCTGGGGCGAGGAGGGCCAGCCCGGCCACAACTTCGCCGATGCCTGGTGGGGCGGTGCCACCGTGCTCGTGCCCTGGAACCTCTACCGGCACTACGGCGACACCCGCCTCCTCCGGGAGCACTATCCGGCGATGCGGCGCTACGTGGATTACCTGGGCACCCGCGCGCAGGAACACCTCCTCACTACCGATCTGGGCGACTGGCTGGCCATCGACATGCCGCCCAAAGAGGTGACGGCGACGCTCGGCTACTGCTACTTCGCGCGCCTGGTCGCGCGCACGGCGGCGGTTCTCGGCAACACCGCGGACGCGGAGCGCTACGACCGCCTGGCCGAGGCGATCCGCGACGCCTTCAACGCCCGCTACTTTGACGCGGAGGCCGGCCGCTACCGCTTCGACATGCAGTCGGCGCTGGCGATGGCGCTCTACTTTGGCCTGCCGCCGGATGGGCACGCGGCGGCGGTGCAGCGGCAGCTCGTGGCGAGCATCGAGGAGAAAGGCCGGGGCCAGGTGAGCACCGGCATCGTCGGCACCGAATTCCTGCTGAAGGCGCTGCAGGCGGCGGGCCGCGACGACGTGGCTTACCGCCTGGTGACCGCGCACGGCTACCCCGGGTGGTTCCACATGTTGGCCAGCGGCTCCACGACGGTGTGGGAGGCCTGGCACGCGGAGGGGCTCTCGCAGAACCACCCGGCGCTCGCCTGCGTGGATGCCTGGCTCACTCAGGTCCTGGCCGGCATTCGGCTGGATCCGGAGACGCCCGGTTTCCGCAAGGTGATCCTCAGGCCGTACCTGGCCGAGGGTCTCACCTGGGTACGAGGCAGTCACCGCGCCCTGACCGGCGAGATCGCCAGCTACTGGCGGCGCGATGGTCGGCGCCTCACCTGGGAGATCACCCTGCCCGCCAACACCTCGGCCACGGTCTACGTCCCGGCGCCCAGCGCCGCCGCCGTCACCGAGAGTGGCCGGCCGGCCTCTCAGGCCGAAGGGGTGCGCTTCCTGCGCCAGGAGGCGGGCGCGGCCGTCTTCGCGGTTGGTGCCGGCCGTTACCGGTTCGTGGTGCGTTGAGGTCACCGGCCGCGCGGCCCTTCCCGCCGTAAGGGGGCGCCCTCAACGCCGATGGGCCGGATCGCCGGCGTCCCGCCGGCCTCCTTCGGAAGCGCCCGGGCCACCCCTGGCTCGGTGTCGCCGGCCAGAGGCCGGCGCTCCGACCGCACTTACCCCGACGTAGGAGGCGTCACCGCCGCCGACAGGTCGATTAGGTGAGGGGATCGGGTCGAAGACCCTCCTACATCGGTGGGGCTACTCCTCGAAACGCACCCCTTGCCGGGTGGCGCGGAAACGCCGCATCCGGATTGAGGAGCCTTCGCCCTCCTCGTAGTAGACCACCACGATGCGGCCGTCTGGCAGCTCGACCATGCTTGGATAGGCGCCGATCACCTGGTCAATCGGGCACGTCTCGCTCCAGGTGCGGCCGTCGTCCAGGCTGTAGTGCAGCGCGGTTCCGGGCAATCGGTGGGCACACAGCAGCACTCCCTGCGAGGTCCGCAGCAGGTAGGGCGCATGCCCGGCAAAGCCGATTGGCGTGCTCTTCGTCCAGGTGCGCCCGCCATCGCGGGAGACCGACTGCCACATGATGTTTTCGCCGTGGTTCGAGCGCATCACGCACAACAGGCGGCCATCGGGCAGCGCCACCACGTCCGGCTCGTCATTGTCGTCGTTGTCGGCGTCTACCATGTACGGCTTGCTCCAGCTCTTGCCTCCGTCCTCCGAGCGGATCATCGCCGTCCAAACGCGCAGCGGGTCGGGCAGCTCGCGGTAGACCGGCATCAGGAGAGTGCCGCCGGGCAGCTCGCGGATCGGGCCGCCAACGCCGTAGTAGTCATTGGCCGTGGAGGGAATCAGCTCCGGCTCGCCCCACGTCTGGCCGTTGTCGCGGGAGCGGGCGAGCCAGATCTCCTTGTAGCGCGTGCCCTCGCCAGGACGCTTGGTGGGGCTGCCGGCGTAGTAGGTGAACCAGTTGCAGATCACCGTGCCGTCCGACAACTGGCAGATGTGCGGGTCGCGGTCATCCCACGGGGTATCGGCCACCACCTGCGGTGGCCCCCACGTTTCGCCGTTGTCGCGGGAGCGCACGGCGCAGATGCGCGCGCCGCGCGGCAGCCGCTCGTTTGGCAGTGAGATGTGCCCGTAGCCGGCGTAGAAGACGCAGAGCAGGTCGCCGTTCCGCAGCCGCACCAGGTCAGGAAACGCCTCGTAGCCGCCGGCGCCGCCATCGGCGCAGATCACCCGGGGCGTGGGCTTCGGCTGCTCGATCATCTTGGGCTCCTCTCGCTGTTGGCCCTGGGTGCCGTTGGCGCGGGAGTCATCGGCCCCCGCTGCCGCCCCGCCGGCAGGCAAGGCGAGCAGCAGTACTCCCAGCACGGCAGGGGTGCCAAGGCGTCGTCGCATCTCTTTTCCCGTTCAGCCGGCTCGGCCGGCTGCCTTTCGTTCCGGTTCGCGTTCGGGGCCGCGTCCGCCTGCCGGCAGTTGTCCAGGGAGTTGGGCGCTGGCCGCCGAATCATGGGCGTTGGGGGGAACGACCATGACCAGTCGAGAGATCGTGCAGGCCAGCCTGGAGTTTGCCGGGCCACCGCGCATTCCGTTCGCGATGGGGGGCGGCTTCCCTTCGGACATCGCCGGCGTGGGGCGCAAGGGGGCGCTGGGCTCGCGCGCGCGTCCCTGGCGGCAGTGCGGCAGTTACTGGGAGATGGTGGACGAGTGGGGCAACATCTGGCGGCGGCTGGAGAGCATCACCAAGGGGGAGGTCTGGAAAGGCGCCATCGAGGAGAGCTGGGACCTGCTCGAAAGCTACCAGTTTCCGCAAACGGATGCCCCGGAGCTGTACACCGACGCGGCCACCCGCTGCCGGGAGCTGCACGCCCAGGGCTACTACGTCCTCGGCAGCGTGGGCTGGCCGTTTGATATCGCGCGCTACCTGCGCCGGATGGAGAACTTCCTGGCCGACTGCGCCGCCGAGCCGGAGCGCGTGCGCGATCTCCTCTGGCGCGTCACCCACCACCTCGAACGTGAGATCCAGCGCCTGGCCGACTGCGGCGTCGACGGCCTGGTGACCGGCGAGGACTGGGGCACGCAAGATCGCCTGTTGGTCAGCCCCGCCTGCTGGCGCGACCTGTTCAAGCCATGCTTCCGCTACCTGTGCGACGCGGCGCACAGCCGGGGCCTCAGCGTGTGGTTCCACTCCTGCGGCCACGTCTCTGAGGTGATCGAGGACTGGGTGGAGGTTGGCATCAACGTGTGTCAGTTTGACCAGCCGGAGCTGCACGGCATCGACTGGCTGGCGGAGCGCTTTGGCGGGCGGATGCACTTCTGGAGCCCGGTGGACATTCAGCGCACGCTCCCCACGCGCGATCCCGCGCGGATCGAGGCGGCAGCCCGGGAGTACGTGGAGAAGCTCGGCTGCTTTGGCGGCGGCTTCATCGCCGGCTACTACGCCTCCAACGAGGCGCTGGGCCTCGACCCGGAGTACCAGGCGATCGCCAGCCGTGCCTTCATGCGCTATGGTGACCCCGCGCCCCCACGGAAGCCCCGATGAGGGTTCGGGCTGCCGGCCGGCCGGCGCGGGGGTGGCAGGAGCTGCCCGTGCTCCCGGAGAACTGTGCCACATCTCGGGGAGAGGGTGCCCATGAACACACGTTGGTTGAAGACACTCGCCATCTTTGTTGCCACGGGCGCTTCCGCCGCCGCGCTCGTCAAGGCGCTCGGCAGATTCCCCGCCGGGCCGCCCACCGCGCCCGGACGTTCCCGGCCGCCGGAGCCACCCGCGCACGACGCGCCGGCCCCCGCCGCGGTGGAGACGCCGGCCTCCCCCGGCTTCCGCGAGGTCGCCGTGGCGGCCCCCCCAGAGGGCCAGGCGCCGATGCTGATGCCCACCGAGCCGACGATAGAGGAGCCGCCACCCCCAGCGGCGGTTGAGCCTTCGCCCCCGGCAGTGCCGGAAGATCGGGAGACGGCCGCCCGGGAGACGGCCGTCCTTTATGCCTACGAGGCGGTAGAGAAAAGCGCCGCGGCTGGCGAACGGGTGACCATCCTCTCGATTGGCGACGTGCAGGTGACCGAACTGGATGCGGACGTGGCGCGGGTCGCGGTGCCGCTGGAGCTATCGCACCAGGCCCCTGGCCACGTTCCCCGGAAGCGGCACGCCCGGCTGCTGGTGCGGCTGCGCGGCGAGCCCGATGCCTGGCGTGTCTCCTGGCACGAGTGGGCGTAGCGCCCGGGATTGCTTATTCTGGCTTGGCCGGCGGCAGTTTCCCCACGATCCGGTACTTCCCATCGCGGCGGGCAAGCTGCTTGTTGAGGTTGCCGCCGACGGCGGCCGGGCGGGCACCATGGCGTTTCAGCACCGCGTCTACCTGGGCCCGCACCGAGGCCCGCTTCCGGTAGACGTCGGGATAAACGGCCGCCAGTATCACCCGGCGAGCGGGGTCAACACGAAACAGCACGGTATCGTGACGCACCTCCACCGGCGTGCCCACCTCCACCAACTCGAACAGCTCCTCGGCGTCGCGCACGTGCATGCGCACGCAGCCGTGCGAGATCACCTTGCCCACCGAGTCCGGGCGGTTGGTGCCGTGGATGCCGTGCTCTTTCGGGGTGAAGCCCATCCAGCGCGTGCCCAGCGGATTGCGTGGTGAGCCGGCGGGGAAGACCGGCCGCTTGCCGTGGGGGTCATACTCCGGCGGATAGCCCCAGGTGGGATTCTTCACCTTCTCCAGGATCTGCCAGCGCCCAATCGGCGTTGGCCACTGCGGCTGTCCCACCCCAACCGGATAGGTCTTCCGCGCTTTCCCGTCCACGAAGAGGGTGAGGGTGCGCGACGGCACGTTGATCACGAGGTGGGTCTCCCCCGACGCCACGGGCGCGGAGGGAGCGCCGCTGCCGCGGCCGGCCCACGCGACTCCCAGCAGCGTCAGCAGTGCCGTGGCCCGCAAGGCGGTGCGCGCGAGGTGCCGGCGGGCGGGTGTGCCTGGGTGTTGGTGGGTTGTCATCGCTTGCGCCCTCCCGAAGTGCCGAGCGGGACACCGCGAGGGCGCCCCGCTCGGGCTGCTGTCGCGCTGGTGTTACCAACGGCCGCGAATGACCCGGCGCGGCGGCGCTGGCTCCTCACGCACGCCGGCGACGGCTGCCGATGGCGTCGGCGTCACCACCGCCGCCTCGAAGCCGGTTTGCACCCCGGCGGCGATGACCTGCGGCTGCTCCACCGGGCCGTGGATGAACACGACCTGCCCGGGGCGGAACGAGGTCTGCAGCGTGTCTGCTGTCACCCGCATGCCCTGGAAGTAGAAGCGCGTCTCCTCCGTCAGCGGGAAGGTGCGCGTCATCGTCTGCCCGTTCTGCGTGAAGGTGATGGTGACCGAGTCCTCCGTCACCTGGGCCACTGTGCCACGGATCCCTGGCTCCATCGGCAGGAGCAGGCCGACCATGTTCTGCCCAGGCACCACTTCAAAGAGAACGGTCTGGCCAGGCGACAACTGGGCTAGCCCCATCGGCTGCCCCTCCATCACGAACAGCGCCTGTGGCGAGACGCGCAGCGTGCGCAGCTCCCCGGTGGGAAGGCGCATCACCACCGTGTTGTTGACCCGGTCGATGGCGCTGACCGTGCCGATGCCGGTGCGGCCCCCGAACGTCAGGTTCACCAGGCGCGCGTCGGCCGGAACGCTGACCATCGCGCCTTGCTGCAACTGCGCCACGTCCATCAGCTCGCCTTGGGCCAGCCAGCGGTCATCGGCGTCGATGATGAACGTGCCCAGCAGCGGCATCCCGTTCCAGTTGAAGCGCACCGTCGCCATCGCCGGCATATCGGCGCTGGCCGGGGTGAAGCTCACCAACTGGCCCTGATCGAGCGGCGGCTGCATCGCGCGGAAACCGGCCACCGCCACCTCGAGATCCTCCTCCGGCACCACCGCGATCTCCGGCTGCTCGGGCAGCTCGATGATCGCGGTCTCGAACCCCATCGTGGGGTTGGCGACTACCACGCGCGGGTTGTCTGGCGAGCCGAAGACGTAGACCGTCTCGTTCTCCCGGAAGGCCTGGTCGATGTCCTCGATCGCCACCATCTGGCCCCGCTGGAAGAAGCGGGTATCCTGGTCGATCCCGAACGTCTCGGTGACCTCCTGACCGTCGCGCATGAAGCGCACGGTGATCGAGCGCTCGTCGACCTCGGTGATGGTGCCCCGGATACCTGGGCCGATCTCGCGCAGGAGGGCGACGGAAGTGCCGCCCGGCGGCACCTCAAAGACGACGGTCTGGCCTACGGCCAGTTGTGAGGGGACCACGATCTGCCCGGCACGGGCCACCAGGAGATTATCGGACAGCCGGAGGGTGCGCGATTCGCCGTTGGGCAGGCGCACCGTCAGGGTGTTCTGATCCGCGTTCAGCGCGGTGATCGTGCCGAAGCCAACGTTACCGCCCAGGCTCACATGCACCAGGCGGGCATTGCTGGGCACGGTGACGATGATACCCTCGTCGATCTCTCTCCAGTCGATCTCCCGTCCGCCGGCCAGCCAGCGGTCCTCGGAGCGGATCACGTAGGTCACCTCCACCGGCATCCCCTGCCAGTCGTGGCGCAGCGTCACCGTCTCCGGCGCCTGCGAGGTCGCCTCGCGGTACCGGACAAACACGCCCTCCTGGAACACCGTCACATCCGAAGGCATCGTTGCGGCCGCCGAGGGCATCGAGCTGTCACCGGCGTCGCTGTCGGTCCCGTTCTGCGCGGCCGCGGGAACCGCTGTCAGGGCCAGCGCCAGAGCGAGAATCATCCAGCCTCTCATAGCGTTCGTCCTCTCCCGGATACACGGGGGCGGGCCATGCCCGCTGCCGTGCATCGCGTGCTCTCGGCCGCGGCCTGACCGGCAGACCCACCGCTTGCTGCCTCCCCGGTGGCGATGCGCCGTGCCTCTTAAGACAGCGGGGGCGGTTCGCCAGCTACCCGGGTGGGGTTGGGCTCGTTCTTGCCGGTCGTCCATCTGAGCCGCGATCGCATCTTCTGAGCGTCCGGCACACGATGTACCACAGGGTTTTGCGCCCCAAACGTATCAACGCCCGCCCTCGTCCGCCGCTACGGGCGCGCGCCGCCCCACGAGCCGCAAGCCAGACGCCCCTCCCCGGGCCGCCGCGGGTAGGCGCCGCGTCGCCGGCAGGATCCGCGGCCTGCCATGGCGAAACTGCTTGCCGTGCCTTGCTGGGTCACGTTGTGGCGATCCCTGGAAAGGAGAAAGCATTGGCCCGTTTCAAGCGCGGCGATCGGGTGGTCATTGTGGACCGACCGGTGACCGCCGCCGACCGCAAGTCGGGATTATTCTATAACCACTTCCGCGGCCTGCACGGGAGCGTGGATCAGATCTACGAGGAAGCGGGAGAGGTTTGCGTCGAGGTGGATCTGGAGAGCCTGCCGCCGGAGTTCGGCCACCGCCACCTGGAGATCCAGGAACAGGCGCGCCAGAAGTGGCTGGATAGCCTCTCCGAGCAGGAGCGCCGCAGCATCCCCGCCGAGCACCGCGAGCTGCGCCACAAATACACCGTGATCGTTGCGCCGGAGGATCTGGCGCCGGAGCCACGCGGCAAGGAGCGCAAGCCAGCCGCCCATTCGAACACCGCGGAGGCGACCGCCCGGCCGCAGGCTGGAGGGGCAGACCGCCCCTCCGGCGCGGCGCCGGCCGAGGCTTCCGCCGCCGCCGCGACCGCCCGCCGCGCCACCGAGGCCGACCTGGCCGCCCAGGAAGAAGCACACCTCCAGGAGCTCCGGCGCCGCACCCAGGGGGTCTGACCCCGACCCCGGCCGGCTTCCCTCGCCCCTGCCGGAACCGCTCGGCCCCACCCATCATGCTGCCCATCAGGGCGCCCCTTTTCTGCGCGGTGCAGGAACGGCCTCGTGGCACCGCGAACGCAGGAGCGCACCCACATCACCCCGGAAGGGAAGAGCCATGCGTATCTGGGATTGCCATTCCCACTGCCGAGGCGACGAGAAGGGCGACGATGTCCTTCGCGCCATGGACCAGGCGGGGATCACCCGCATCAACCTGTTTGCCCCCTACCCGCGCCCGCGCGACGGCGTGTTCTATCGTGAAGACGTGCGCGCCTCCATCGACCACGTCGCCCAGGTGCAGGCGGCCGACCCCGACCGCATCTTCGGGCTGGTCTGGGCCGAGCCGCGTGCCCCCGGCATGGTCGAGGAGATCGAGTATGGCATCGTGGAGCGCGGCCTGCGCGGCGTGAAGATGATCCCGGATCACTGGTCGGCTGGCGACGAGATGCTCTTCCCGATCTACGAGAAGATGCGCGCCCTGGGCAAGCCGATTCAGTTCCACTCCGGCATCCTCTACGGCTTCGGCGACAGCTCGCAGTACTGCCGGCCGGTCCTCTACGAGGCGTTGGTCCACTTCCCCGGCCTCAAGTTCTCGCTGGCGCACGTCGGCTGGCCCTGGATCGACGAGTGCATCGCCGTCTTCGGGCGCTTCCGGGCGGCGGCCGGCTACAAGCTGGAGCGCTGCCAGATGTGGATCGATACCTGCCGCGGCACGCCCGACGCCTGGCGCGAGGAGGCGCTGCGCAAGGCGATCCCGTTCTGCACCATGGAGCGCGTCATGTTCGGGGTGGACGGCCACCCGGCCAGCCTGCCGGAGTACGGGCGCGAGCACATCCAGAAGGATCTCGCCCTCCTGCGCAACGTCATCGGCGTCTCCCAAGAGCAGATCGAGACCTTCTTCTGGGGTGCCTGCGAGCGCTTCTACGCCGAGTGAGTGGTAAGTGGTCGAGTTGGTGAAGTCGAGGCGTAGAGGAGTGATGGGGAGGCGGGCCGGCCCCCCTGCTTGCCTGCCAGGCTAGGGAGGGGATGGCAGGGCAGCCAAGAACCCCTCCACGAACCGGAGAGCCGCTCTGCGATAAGGAGAGAACCGGTGAGGCTGCCCTTTACGCCCGATCAGTTCCTCGAGGTCTTTGCCCGCTACAACACCTCGATCTGGCCGGTGCACCTCGTAGCCTACCTGCTTGGCGTCGCCGCGCTCATCCTTGCCAACCGGAAAACGCCCTACTCGGACCGTGCCGTCTCCGGCATCCTGGCGCTCTACTGGCTGTGGATGGGCATCGCCTACCACTGGCTGCACTTCGCGGCGATCAACCGCGCCGCCTACGTGTTCGGAGCCTTGTTCGTGCTGCAGGGTATCCTGCTGGCCTGGCTCGGCGTCGTGCGCCAGCGCCTGGTGTTCGGGCCGGGCTCACGCGGAGCCTCGGTGCTTGGCGGGCTGCTCGCCGCCTATGCAATGGTGGTCTACCCCCTCATCGGGAGCGCACTCGGGCACGGCTACCCACGCTCGCCCAGCTTCGGGGTGGCGCCGTGCCCAACCACCATCTTCACCTTCGCGCTGCTCCTCTGGACGGAGAAGCGAGTGCCCGTGGCACTGCTGGTAGTGCCGCTGGTCTGGTCGGTCATCGCGTCTGGCGCCGCCCTGTCGCTCGGCATCCGCGAGGATATCGGGCTGCTGGTGGCTGGCCTGATCGCCCTGGCTCACGCGCTTTCCAGGCGCTGGATGGAGAAGAGCAGCGACCGGGGCACGTGGAAGAAGCCTTTGTAGCTGCCGCCTTTGAGGGTGTGCGTCACCTTGCCGTAGCGGTCACAATAGCCAAACCACTCGCCGTACTCCGGGTCGGCGAAGTGCTGGTAGGCGTAGGTATGCACGCGCTCCAGCCACTCCAGCCAGCGCGGTTCGTGCGTCAGCGTGTAGGCCAGCACCAGGGCGTAGATCGCCTCGGTGTGCACCCACCACAGCTTCATCGAGGCTTCTAGCTGCAGCGTCGGCTTGCCCTGGATGTCCATGAAGTAGTAAAGCCCGCCGTACTCCGGGTCCCAGCCCATCTCCAGGGAGCCCTCAATGGCATCCAGGGCCAGTCGCCGCAGCGACTCGTCTGGCAGGCGCTCCAGCAGGTGCAGCAGAAACCAGGCCACCTCAATCGAGTGCCCGGGGCTGAAGAGGCGGCCCTCCGGCCACTCGTCGATGCGCTCACCGCTGAGGGGCACGTTCTCGATTAGAATGCGGCGGTCGGGCAGGTAGTGGCGCACGACGCCCTCCGCCGCCTGCTGCAGCACCTGGAGGTAGCGCGGGTCGTCGTGGACCGGCATCAGCTCCAGGGTCATCCCGGCGAGGACCATCACGTTCGCCAGGTTGCTCAGCGACGGCGCCCCTTCCAGCACCGGCCGGTCCATCAGCGCCGGGTTCTTCACCCACTCGCCGATGCGCCAGTAGAGATCCACGGCCTCGTCAAAGTAGACGCGCTCGCCGGTGGCCTTGTAGTACTCCAGCAGGCCCATCATGCAGAAGACGGCGGCGTACGGCTTGCGTTGGTAGAAGAACGGCTTTCCCTCGCGGGTGAGGCTGAAGTAGACGCGCCCCTTCTCATCCCACATATGCTTGCGGATGAACTCCACCCCGAGGGTGGCGGCATCGAGCCACTCCTGACGGCGCTCCACCTCGTTGTAGAGGCGTGCGAACATCCAGATGGCGCGCCCCTGCAGCCAGAGGTACTTCTTGGTGTCGAACACCGTGCCATCGCGGTCGAGGCAGGTGAAGTAGCCGCCGCACTCGTGGTCCAGCGAGTGCTTCAGCCAAAACGGCACCACCGAATCCAGCAGATCCTTGCGGTAGCATTCCCGGTAGGTATCCAGCATGGGGTTCTCCTCTACGGGCCGCGAACGCGCGCCCGCGCCGAGGGAGAGTATACGCCATTGAGGGGCGCAAATGCAACCCAGGGCGCGGGTATCGAGGTCGGAGACCCTCGGGTACGGCGCGCCTCTTCGTGGGGGCGTCACCACCGCCGACGGGCCGGATCGCCGGCGTCTCGCCGGCCTCCTCGTCGCCGTCCAGAGGCCGGCGCTCTGGCCGCGGTCTTACCCCTCCTACACCCGGCCGATAGGTGGCGACACCGGGGCGGGCACTTGTTTAGGCCGCCACGTCATCCAGGGCTACCCGGTGCAGGGGACCGCCGCAAGGGGTACCGACGCGCACCCACAGCTCCCGCGTCTGCGGGCACATGACTACCACCGCGCAGCTCTTTCCCCCGTCGGGGGTGGTGTTGTGGACGCAGATCGCGCGCTCTCCCCCGGCGTGGTCCGCCAGCAGTTGGCGAATCCCCTCCGGCGTCAGCGGGCGTGGCGCCTCGGACAGCAGCGCGCTCATCCGGGCATGGCGCTCGCGCGTGGTCGACTCCGGGTCGGGTGGCACGGCCAGGGGCAGCAGTTCCGGCGCGGTGTAGTGGTTGGTGTGGACGTAACCGTCACCCTCGGGCGAGAGCACGACTGCCCGCCCGGCGGTCGTCTCCACGTCGCTCACCTGGCCCGAGGCGTCGGCCAGGTAGTAGTTGTGGCCGGCGGCGCGCGGTGCCTCGGTGAACGCCGCTACCGCCGCCGGCAGCGACCGACTGCGCAGCGCTCGGTGGATCAGCGCCACGTAGATCACCCCGGGGCGCGCGTCGGTGGCCGTGAGGTTGGTGTTGCCTACCGCCACGCCGGCACTGTTCAGCCCGATGAGCGACAAGCAGCCCGCCACGGTGAGCGAGAGCGTCTCCGGCCCGCGCGCCGGCCGGCGGTGGACCAGCACCGCGAACGGCTCCGCGGTGGCGTGCATGTCCCACGTCTGCCCGCACAGCGTGCGCCCGCCAGCTGCCTCCGGGCGCACCCAGAACGCCGTACACTCCTCGTCCGTCCGGCCAAGGCCGAGCAGGTCTTTGTAGTCGGTGTAGCCGTTGCCGATCAGCAACAGCTCGGGCGCGATGCCGGCGCCCTCGGCAATCCCCTGAAACTCGGCAAACCCCTCGGGGTCGTAGGCGGCGTGGGCCGGCAGGCAGCGCGCTGCCGCATCCAGGCACTGGGCGCGCGTTGGCCGCCGCCCCCGTTGCTCGGCATCACGCCGCGCCAGGCGCAGGCGCTCTTCCGCCAGCGCCTGGATCTCCGCCCGCAGCGCCTCTCCATACTGCCGCCCCATCGCGTGCGGCTCTCCTGCCAGGTGGATCACCCGTGGCCTCATCGTTTCACCCCTTTCCCTCACTCCATGATTCGCCACCGCGGTGGTGATCCTGCAGCCGGTGGTGGCGCCGGCAAGCAGGGAATCGGCCAGCGGAAGTCGCACTCCTATCCCAGTAAGGGATCGCGCCTACGGCGCGCAGAGGATACGCCATGCATATCTCGGAGCTGGATACCCCGGTCGCGGTGGTGGACCTGGACGTGATGGAGCGCAACCTGAGCCGGGCGGCGGAGTACGCCCGCGAGCACGGGATCGCGCTGTGGCCGCACACGAAAACCCACAAGATGCCGGAGATCGCCCGGCGCCAGGTGGCCCTCGGTGCCGCCGGCATCTGCGTCGCCAAGCTGGGTGAGGCCGAAGTGATGGCCGACGCCGGTCTGGAACGCCTCTTCATCGCTTATCCCCTGGTGGGCGAGGCGAAGATGCGGCGGTTGATGGCCCTCTGCGAGCGCGCCCAGGTGCGCGTCGCCCTCGATAGCGAGGAGGTTGCCACCCAGATCTCGCGCGCCGCTGCCGCCGCCGGGCACACCATCGGCGTGGTCGTGGAGGTCGATACCGGCACCCGTCGCTGCGGGCTCCCGATCGGCCCGGAGTTTGTCAACCTGTGCCAGCGCGTGTGCGACCTCCCCGGCCTGGAGTTCCTCGGGCCGATGACCTACCAGGGGCACATCTGGGGCACTCCTGAGGAGCGCGAGCAGAAGATCGCCGCCGAGAACGAGCAGCTCGGCCGCGTCTACGACGCCCTGACGGCTGCCGGGCTTTCCTGGAGCGTGGTGAGCGCCGGCTCTACCCCCAACCTGAGGTGGATGCACCGCCTGCGGGGCGTCACCGAGATGCGCCCCGGCACCTACGTCTTCAACGACCGCAACACCCTCGGCTGCGGGGCCTGCACCGTGGAGGATACGGCGCTGCACGTCCTGGCCACTGTGGTGAGCACCGCCGTCTCCGGCCAGGCGATTATCGATGCCGGCTCGAAAACGCTCACTTACGACCGCCACCTCTCCGGCCGCGGACAGGGATACGGCGTCGTGCTGGAGGATCCATCGGTGTTCGTATCGACGATGAGCGAGGAACACGGCAACCTCGACCTGACGAACGCCAGCCGCTCCTGGCGGGTGGGCGACCGGGTGACGATTCTGCCGAACCACGCCTGCCCCTTGGTGAACCTGCACGATGAACTGGTGGTCCATCGTGGCGGCGAGGTGCTGGGCTCCTGGCGCGTGGCGGGGCGGGGAAAGGTGCGCTGATGATCAAGATCGCCCCCTCGATGCTCTCGGCCGACTTCGCCCGCTTTGGCGAGGAGGCGCGCGCCGCCGAAGCGGCCGGCGCCGACTACCTCCACCTCGACATCATGGACGGGCACTTCGTGCCGAACATCACCTTCGGCCCGGGAGTGGTGGAAGCGGTGCGCCGCTCCTGCGGGCTGCCGCTGGACGTCCACCTGATGATCGAGGAGCCGGAGCGCTACGTGGCGGAGTTCGCCTCGGCCGGCGCTGACATCCTCACCGTGCACGCGGAGGCCTCGGTGCACCTGCATCGCCTCCTCTGCCAGATCCGCGAGGCGGGCTGCCGGCCGGGCGTGTCGCTGAATCCCGCCACCCCGGTGGACGTGGTGCGGCACGTGCTGGGCGAGATCGACTTGCTGCTGGTGATGACCGTGGAACCTGGCTTCGGCGGGCAGGCTTACATCGACGCGATGACGGCCAAGATCGCCGAGGCGCGCCGGCTGCTGGATGACCACGCCCCCCACGTGGAGCTGGAGGTGGACGGAGGCATCAACGCCAGCACCGGCCCCACCGTGGTTGCCGCCGGGGCGCGCGTGCTGGTCGCTGGCTCGGCCGTCTTCAATCACTCTTCCGGCCTGCCTGGCGGCATCGCCGCCCTGCGCGCCTCCCTCGCCGCTTGACGCGGATGCGAAGCGAGTTCTATGAAGAGTTGGTGCGGCGCAACGACATCGTCGCCGTTGCCCGGGAGCTGGGGCTGGAGGTGCGCGGCACCAAGTGCCGCTGCCTGCGGCCCGAAGCGCACGCCCATGGCGACCGCACGCCCTCGCTCGCCCTCAACCGCCGCCACAACACCTTTCGCTGCTATGTGTGCCCGGAGATATCGGGCAGCGTGATCGACCTGGTGATGCTGGCCCGCGGCGTGCCACGCGCCGAGGCCGTCGCCTACCTCGCCGCGCGCGTCGGTCTGCCGCTGCCGGAGCGGACGGCACCCGGCCGGCCGGCGGCGGCAGCTCCCCCGCGCCCGCGGCCGCAGGCCAGAGAGGCCGCCGGGGGGCAATCCCTGAGGCTGCCCGAGTTCGAGGGGCTTGGGGAGCCGCACCCCGGCGCCACACCTCCTGCCCCGGAGCCGCTCCTCAGCGACGAGCAGATCCATGCCATCTATGCCCGCTTCCTGCGCTGGTGCGACCGGCCAGGGCCGCGCAACTACCTCACGCGGCGCCGCGGCATCTCGCTGGAGACGCTGACGCGCATGCGGGTGGTGTGGGTGCGCGATCCGAAGCAGATCGAGGCGAACCTGCGTGACCTCGTCTCCGAGGAGGAGCTGGTCGCTAGCGGCCTCTTCAACGAGTGGGGCCTGATCTTCCGCAGCCACCCGGTGATCTTCCCCTTTGTGTGGCGCGAGCAGGTGCGCTTCCTCCAGGGCCGGCGCGTGGACGCGCGTGAGCCAAAGTACCTCAGCGTGCGCCGCCCGATCCCCTGCCTCTACAACCACGACCTGCTCGATACGCTGGCGCCGGGCGAGCCGGTGGTGCTGTGCGAGGGGGTCATCGATACGCTCACCTGGCTAGATCAGGGGGTCGCGGCGGTCGGCATCCTCGGGGTCGGCACCTTCAAGCCAGAGTGGTTGGCGGCGCTGCGGCCGTTCCGGGTACTGCTGGCGCTGGACGCCGACGAGCCGGGGATGCGCGCGGCGCGGGCTCTGCGCGAGCGCTTTGCCGCCGCCGGCCAAAGCGTGCGCCAGGTGCGGCTTCCCCCCGGGGTGAAGGACGTCAACGAGCTGTTCGTCAACCACCCGGAGTGGCGTGGGGCATCGGGTAAGCCGCCCTTGCGCGCGGCGCGGCCATGAGTGGCCGCTCACCGGTCGGCGTCGGGAGACGCCTACCCTGAAAATAGCCCGTTTTCATCCTTCTGGGTGGCCGCCCGCCGGGCATGGGGGGCTCCTATGGCGTGGCCGTGAGCGGCAGCAGGCCGGGGACCTCCTGGTAGGGAGTGACGCACGGCGGCCCCGGGGCGAAGCGATAGCGCCCGGTGCCGTCGGCGCGCAGCAGCAGCAAGGTGCTGGAGACGGTGCCGAACGGCGCGTGGTGCAGGCAGAACGGCGGGTAGGCCGGATCCTCCTGGCGATGATCGGCGCACACGGCCTCCAGGCGAGTGATCAACTCCGGCTCCGGCGCGTTCACCAGCGCCTCCAGTTCCTGCAGCCCGCGGGCCACGTTCGGGATGCTTCGGTCGTTCGGCTCGCCATTGGTGATGGCAACCGGCCCCGGGTCCACCGGCTGGACGGCGGTTCGGCTTCCTTCGGAGACGACCACGAAGCCCGCCTCCGGGCCGAGCAGCAGCAGGTTGAACGGGTTGTACTGCGCGGCGGTGCGCGCGGCCTGCCGGGCGGCCTCGGTGGCGTTCGGCAAACCGAGGGCATCCAGTACCAGCAGGCCACGCGAGCGCCGCGCGGGATCGGCAGTGGCGCCGCGGCGGTTCGTCACCGCCACGAAGAGGCCGTGCGCGTTCAGCCCCAGCCAGGTGCCGCCGGCGACCAGGTCCTTACCGCCGATGGCGCGCGGCGCCTCCCGGATCACCCCCGGCCCGGCGGCGGGGCGATCCAGCCGCTCGTCACGGTTGGCGGCCACCACCAGCGGAAACTGCGGGTGACACCGGTACAGGGCCAACAAGGTACACATGGCCTACCGATTCTGGCCGGCCGACCGCGGTCCCTCCTCACCACCGCGTTGGGTCGCCACAGCCGTTCCAGTAGCCGTTGTCGCGCACGCCGTCGCCGTTGTAGTCATCCAGTTGCGAGCGCTTGAGTGCTTTGGCGTGCCCATCGCAGAAGGCGACATTCACCCGCTCAGCGTGGCGCTCGCCCGGAAGCGAACGGCCGCCATGGGCGTAGCTGCTGCTCGCGTAGTAGCCCGAGGCCTGGCCGCTGCCGCGGCTGCTGCCAAGCGGCGGGTCCACCACGTAGACGCCCTCGCCGGAGATCGCTCCGTCCACGGTCAGAGCCCCGACGGTGTCGGCGATGGCCACCGTCTCGGCCGGGGCCGGCACCATCGCCTCGGCGGCGGCAAAGGGAAGGTGGGGCGGCACGTTGCGGGCGTTGCCCAGGTACTGGTAGTTGTAGCCGTAGCCGCCATACAGCACGCCACTGTGGGCAAAGCGCTTGGAGAGAAGTGCCGGATCCCCCGCTGCGCTCGGGCAGAGGAACACCTGCTCGTTTCTCACATAGGGAAAGATGTGGTCGGCCCAGCGGGTGCGCGGCACCTGCGACGAGGGCGACGAGGCCAGGGGGTAGGCGCCGTAATCCTGGGCGTACATCTGCACTCCCATCCCCAGTTGCCTCAAGTTGGAGAGGCAACTGCTCTGACGCGCCTTCCCGCGCGCCTGGGCGAACACCGGCATCAGCATCGCCGCCAGAATGGCGATCACGGCGATGACGACAAGCAGCTCGATGAGCGTGAATCCCCCACGCGGGGTCTCGCTTCTCATGGTGGTCTTCCTCTCGGGGCAGCCGGGATACCAGGGCTTGGGGATGGGGTTAGGTATGTCTAGCTGGATTATTGAGCTATGGCTAAATCATAGCCGGTGGCGCGTCGCCTGTCCATGGACTTACTTACGATTCGTTGGGGTGGCTTACGCTAGCAGCCTAGCGGGGTGGGGGAAGGTAGGTACAGGCGTTGCACTGGCGCTCGCTGGGGTAGGGCCCTCTAGTTCACCTGGGGTGTGCCGATAATAGGACGTGGGGAGGCCCTGGTGTTCACCCAACCCTGGGACCCAATGGCCGCAAGCGTGTGGGGTTTCCGACCCCGATGCCGGGCACCTATCGGCCAGGGTGGTCCTAGTGCTTCCGGAGGATGCCGGTGATCCGACCTGTCGGCGGTGGTGACGCCTCCTATGGCGGCGGCCGGTGCGACGCCGGCGATCTGACCGGACTCTTAGCCCGGAGTTCTGGCGGTGAGGGTAAGCGACCCATTTGGGGCCCCGCCGATTGCTTATTGAAAGGGAAACCGGATCATGCGGAAGTTGTTCGTGATCCTCGCCGTGGTGCTGGCGTTCACGGCTGCGTTGAGCCTGCGGCAGGTCAACGCCGGCGCCGGCACCCGTCAGCCGCAGAAGTGGGCCCTGATGGTCGGGGTGAACGACTACGTGGCCGAGCGCATCCCCGACCTGCGGGGCTGCCGTAACGATGTGGAACTGATGAAAAGCGTGCTCGTCCAGAAGTACGCCTTCCCGGAAAACCACATCCGCCTGCTCTTCGACCGGGATGCCACCAAGGAGCGGATCCTGGCCGAGATGGACAACTGGCTGGTGAAACAAGCCAAGCCGGGCGATGTGGTGGTGTTCCACTTCAGCGGCCACGGCAGCCAGGCGCCCAACGACAACCCCAACGAGGACCCGGAGGAAGACCGCCTGGACGAGACGATCTGCCCCTCCGACATCCGCACCGACCGGGCGTTCCGCGACGTCCGCGACGACGAGCTGGGGGCCGTGCTTGCCAAGCTGAGCCAGACCCACCTGACGGTGATCCTGGACTGCTGCCACTCCGGCACCGGCACCCGCGCCCTGGGCGAGATCGACGACCTGGTCTCCCCGTTCAAGATCCCGGCCGATGCCGACGGTAAGCCGCTGACCACCCTCACCCGCTACATCTACCGCCCAGAGATGTTCGACGGGCAGCAGGAAGCGCCCGCCTCGGAGAACAGCATCGCCGGGATGCTCTCGGCGGACCTCTTCCAGCAGCCTGGCTCGCGTGCTGCCGGGGAGCCCGGCTCGCGCGCCGCCGATGATCAGCTCCCCTATACCCTCGCCACCGGCTGTGCCGCCGACCAGACCTCGGCCGACGCGCCGTTCCCCCTGCAGGCCAGCAAGTACTACTACTTCGGTGCCCTCACCTACAACCTGGCCGGCGCCTTGATGCAGGGCAACCCGGACGATCCGCAGTGGACCTACGAGCGCCTGGTGGCCACCGCCCGCGAAACGCTCAAGCGCCGTGGCTTCAAGCAAGATCCGCAGCTTGAGGGCATTCGCGACCGCCGCGTCTTCTGGCCCGGGGCAGTCTCCCAGCCGCAGCAGCCGCAGCAGCAGGCGACTCCCCAGCCCCCGCCAACCCCCGCCAAGCCGTTCGTGCTGGTCACCAAGGTGGGCGGCGACCGCGTGGAGCTCGCCGCGGGGAGTGCCGCCGGCGTTACGGAGAAGTCGGTCTACACCATCTACCCGGCTGATGACTACAAGCTGGAAGGCCCGGGCATCGCCCTGGCACAGGTGACCTACACCGGCCCCGCCGCCAGCATCGCCACCCTGAAGCGCGCCGATGCCGCCCGGCTGAAGGCTGGCTGCCGCGCCGTGGAGACGCTTCACTTCTACCCGCCCAACCGCCTCTACGTCACCGTGGCCGGAGTTACCGGCGACGCGAAGACGGCGATTGAGACGGCGCTGAAGAAGGTTCCCTTCGTCTCCGTCGTCAACGGGGAGACCAACTACACCGACCGGGTGCTGCGCGTGCAGCCGGCCGGCCAGACCCTCAAGGCCTGGCTCGTCAACACCGACGGCCGCCGCTTCCTCGAGCACACCGCCGCCAACGCGGAGGCCCTCGTCACCGCGCTGCGGCGTGACCTGAACAACGCCTTCATCATCAAGCGCCTCACCTTGCTGGACAACCCCTCCGCGCCGTTCAAGGTGAAGGTGTGGGTGGATGGCCAGCCCCAGCGCATGGAAGGCGAGAAGATCGTCTTCAAGTTCCAGGCCGACCGTGACTGCTACCTGAACCTGATCGACTGCGGCACCAGCGGGCAGGTGACGGTGCTGTTCCCCAACGCCTATCATCGCGACAACCGCATCCAGGCCGGCAAGGTCTACTCGATCCCCTCCGCGGAGATGGGCTTTGACATCGAGACGCAAGGGCCTACCGGGCGTGAGTTGGTGAAGGCGATCGCCACCCTGCGGCCGCTCAACTTGCTCGGGTTCGACTTCAACACCCTCACCAAGGAGGAGAACGCCGGCTTCCTCACCCGCACGCTGGACCAGAGCGCCAGCGACCCGGCTCGCATGGAGCAGGCGATGGCCCGCAGCCTGGGCGGCAGCCTGGAAGAGGAAACCGGCCGATCGAAGGACTTCAAGGTAGTGGCTCGGCCGCCCGCGCAGCCGGCGCCGGCCCCCACCGTCGCCGCCACGCCGGTCTCGGCCTCGCCGGCGCAACAGCAGCAACCGTCGGTCGTCGCCGCGCAGCCGGTGAAGCCGCCCGTGCAGCAGACGCCGGTGCAGGTGACGCCGGAGACGATCCCGACCGCCGGCTGGGCGACTGATGCCGTGATCGTCGATATCAAGAGTAAGGGTGTCTGACCCTACTCTCGCCGCTTCCGGTGGCAGGGGCGTAACCTCGCGTCCCTGCCACCGGGGGTGCGGTTTGGTCCGGGTTTGTCGGGAAGCAGCGCGCGCTGCCCTGGCTCTGCTAGCGACGCTTGCTTCCGTGGCACGAACGCTCACCCCGAAGAGGAATCGTCTCTCCCCAGCAAGAAGGGATTGTTGCTGGCTGCCGCGCCCTGGCTTGCCACCCGCGGGCTGAACGGGGCGGGCATGGGGAAGGGTTGCCGGGCAACCCCCCTGGCCGGCAAGCCGCTGCCCGTCGAAGCTGGATGGCGCCACCCGGGAGAAGTCAGAGGTGTGGTGCGGTTCCTGAGTGAACCCGCCGACAAAGGCTGCCACCGGAGCTGCCGCCACAGATGGGAAAGGGCCAGAACGATGAGCAGACGCCGATCCGGATGGGTCTGGCTGTTGGTGGCTGTGGGCGCAGCGGTCGGTTGGCCAGTGGCTGCGGGCCCTTATGAGGACCAGATGCGCCGGGGCCAGGAAGCCCTGCGCGCTCGCAACTACCGCGCGGCCCAGCAGGCGTTTGAGGAGGCTGCCGCGGCCGACAAGACGCGCGCCCTCCCGCACAAGTACCTCGCCGACATCCACGCCAAACAGGGCCGCTACGCCGAGGCGGTCGCGGCCGCGCGCCAGGCGCTGGCGCTGAACGAGAAGGACGCCGATACCCACTACAACCTCGGCACCTACCTCCTCTACACCAATCCCGAGAACCCGAGCGAAGAGGTGATCCAGGAGATGCGGCGCGCCCTGGAGCTGAACGGGCGGCTGGCGGACGCGGCGCAGAACCTGGGCTATGCCCTCTTCCAGCGGAAGCGCTATGAGGAGGCCGCGGAGGCGTTCCGCCAGGCGACCCGGATCACCCCCAGTTGGGCCCCTTACCACGCCGGCCTGGGCGAGGCCCTGCTGTATCAGGGCAAGCTGGAGGAAGCCGCCGCCGCCTTCGAGCAGGCAGCGGCAGACCGCCGCCTGAAGATGCTCCGCGATAAGCAGTATCGCGACTACTTCTGCGACATCTTCCTCAACTGGGGCAAGACGGAGGAGAAGCGCGGCAACCTGGGCACCGCCAAGGACCACCTGCGCCGCCTGATCGCCACGCTCGGCGAGGCCGCGGAGTACCGCCAGCAGGTGGACGAGGGGCGCCGACTGCTGGCCGACATCGAGCGGCGCCTGGCGGAGGAAGCGGAGGCCCGCCGCAAGAAGGAAGAGGAGGCGCTGAAGCAGCGTCAGGATACCAAGGCTCCTGTGGTCACCATCACCGGCACCGATGCAACGCACCCGGGCGCCGCGCCGGCCGCGGCCCAGGCGCGCGAGGTGGTCATCGTTGCCGCCGGGCAGGATGAGACGACGACGATCCTGCTCACCGGCGTTGCCAGCGACGACGTGGGCGTCGAGAAGGTGACGGTGGCCGGCGAGCCGGCGACGCTCTACCAGGCGCGCGACCTCACCGTGGCCGAAGACCTGGGGGTCTCGGTGAACTTCTCCGCCGAGGTGGCGGTGCGGCCGGGTGAAAACCGCATTGAGGTGGTGGCCACCGACCGATCCGGCAACCAGGGCCGTAGCGTGGTGGTGATCACCGGCACGCGCAAGGAGCGCATCGAGGTCGCCAGCGAGGCGGCGCAGGAGGTCGCCCAGGCGGCGTCCCAGAAGTGGGCGGTCTTGGTCGGCGTCAACCAGTACGAGAGTAAAGAGATCACCCCGCTGCGCTTCTCGGTGCGAGACGTGCGCGCCATCCACGAGGTGCTGGTCGATCCCAAGCGCGCCGGCTTCCCCCCGGCAAACGTGGTGCTGTTGACGGATGATCAGGCGGAGCGGCAGAAGCACCCAACGCGGCGCAACGTCTACGACGCCCTCTACTTCCTGGAGCAGAACGCCAAGCCGGAGGACCTGGTGGTGATCTACTACTCCGGCCACGGCTTCCGTGACCGCGACAGCGGCAAGTCGTACCTGCTGCCGCTGGACACGGTAACGCACGACCTGGAGAGCTCCGCAATCCCCAACGATGAGTTCCTCGCGCGCGTGGCGCGCATCCAGGCCAACAAGAAGGTGATCCTCCTCGATGCCTGCCACAGCGGCGGGTTGAGCCTGGGTGCCAAGGCGGATGCGAAGCTGCCCACCGAGTACTATGAGATGCTGGCCAAGGCGGAAGGCACGGTGACGATCGCCTCCTGCTCCGGCGACGAGCAGTCGTACGAGTACCCCGGCAAGGGGCAGGGCGCCTTCACCTACTTCCTGTGCGAAGGGCTGACCGGCAAGGCGGACGCGGACGGCAACGGGGTCGTCTCCTTCCAGGAGGTCTCCGCCTACGTGGTCAACTCGGTGAGCGAGTGGGCGCGGCGCCAGCGGCTGAAGCAGACCCCACTGACGCACACCGGCAACGCCCGCTTCGACATTCCGCTGTCGGCCGTGCGGGCGGTGGAACTGGAACAGAAGCGGCAGAAGCTGCTCGCCCTCTTCGACGACAACCGCATCCAGCGTTACTCCATCGAGCTGCTGGAAAGGGAGCCGAAGGCGATGTCGGACAAGGAGCAGCTCGCCCTGACGGTGCTGGAACAGGTGCTGCGCGGCGAGTCACGCCCGGAGCTTTACCTGGAGATCGTGCAGAAGTTCAGCCTGATGACCTGAAGCCCCGTCGGGTGCCCAATGCCCCGTGTTTGCCAACGACTCCTGAGCGGCAGTTGATTACCACTTCCGCCGGCGCGATGGGCTGTCGCGCTCCCAACGGGTGGGGCTGAACGCTCCGCCCGGCGGGGGACTCCGCCCGGCTGATCCCCAACCGGGAACAGCGACCGCCGTTTCGCTATCCAAGTGAATACACGACCAGGGGGTCGGCCCAGTCGCCAGCGACCGGGCGTGAGGTTATCAGTCGCGCGCCCGGCGCGGGGGCGGTGGGTTCCCACGATCCCCGCTTCTCGCTCTGGGGCTCTCGCGGGGGGCCCCACTGGAAAGGAGCAAACCGCAATGAGGTATTTCGGTGTAGCCCTGGCATGCGCCGGCCTGCTGATCCAGGCCGTCGGTGCCCATGCGATCCAGTTCGCGCCGCCCCGCGCGGTGGCCGCGGACGAGGAAGTCGGCCTCGCCGGCGGCCGGCCGCTGGGATTGACGGTTGGTCTCGCCGCTTCGTCCTGGGATATGCCCACCATCGACCTGGGTGGCGGCGTCTCGATGGAGTTCGAGGCGCAGGTGCGCCCGCTGGTGACGGCGGAGTATCAGAGCGACTCGAAGTGGTCGCTGGGTGCCTGGGTGAACGCCATCGCCTGGGACGTGACCCTGGGCGGCCCCGGCGGCTCGCTGAAGGTCGCCGACGTCGATGGGACGATGTTCGAGATCCACGGCACCTACGCGCTGCCTAGCTTCGGGGGGCTTGGCCTCTCGGCGCAGCTTGGCTATCAGCGCACCGACTTCGACATCACCGTGCCCGGCTCGGTGACTGGCGGGGCGGCACTCACCGACTCCGTTTCCCAGGACAAGGTGGTGCTGTGGGGTCTGGGCACCTATGCCGTCAAGAGCGGCGAGGAAGCCACCAAGCTGACCCTGCTGGCCGGCCTGGGCCTGCAGCAGAACCTGGACGAGCCGAAGTTCACCGAGGCCAACGCCCTGCTGGGTGCCTCCTATGCCTTCACCCCGGCGATCAGCGCTGATGCGTCGGTGTGGTTCAACGACTTCCTGCGCAGCGAGAACGCCATTCGCTTCACCGCGGGCGTGACCGGGCGCTTCTAGACCAGGCCGAGTGGCACCGCGTGGCCGGAAGGCGGCTGATGCCGGGCGTTGAGCCGGCGTTGGTCCTCACCGCGGCGCGCCACTCGCGGCACCTCGGCAAAGGTGCCGCACGTTAAGGAGAGCCGGGAGACGGGCGCTTTCGCCCGGCGCCGGATGCGGCCGGATCGGCAGGAAACCCAAGGCAAGTGCCGGACGCCGCGGCGGCAAACGGAGGAGGGGCCCCTCCCGGCAATTCCCCAATCGGCGTATGCCGCACCAACCCCCCGCTGTCTTCGCTATCCAAAGGAGGATCCGATGAGGCGAAGCCAACTGCTCGTTGCTGCTCTCGCCCTGGCGCTGGCGCACGGCAGCCTTTGCCACGCCGGGCCGTTCCTTACCCTGCACGGCGACGACCAATCTACCATCGACCCCTCGCCGCTGCGCATAGGCGTCGCCGCCACCGCGTGGAACCTGCCCACGATCGATGTCTCTGCCACCACCGGCGCGGCCGGCGACCGCGTCGACTTCCGGGCCGACGTGGTGCCGGTGTTCATGGCGGAATACCGCCTCACCGAGCGTCTCGGCATCGGGGGCTGGTATAACCCACTGTACACCGATATCTACCTGGAGGGCCCCACGGCCGATCTGCTGCTTGCCGGCCCGGCACCCGTGCTCTCATCGCCCCGGGTGGGCCGCTCCGCCGTCAAGATGTGGAGCGCCCACGCCAACTACCGGTTGCCCAGTGGCCTGGTGCTGCAGGCGGGCGCGCTAGGATACAGCGGCTCGCTCACTCTCCGCACCCGCAACCCGCGCGTGCCCGGGGATCTCCTCCTCCAAGCCCAGCTCGAATCGACCGAGCTTCATTGCTGGGCCCACCGCACCTGGCGGGTCGCGGAGGATTACGACGAGCCGTTCTTCTTTACCGGCGGCCTGGGAGTGCGCCACCGCATCGATGAGGCCGGCCTCGCTCCGGGCCCGAAAACGAGCGCCGAGGCGTCGGTCGCCCTCTCTTATTTCCCGTCCGCGCGCCTTTCCGTTGACCTGGCTGCCTGGTTCACCGACCTGACCAACCACGAAACGTTCACCAGCCGCTTCAACGCCGGGATCACCGGCCGCTTCTGAGCCGGCTGCCGGTCCCCCGCCCCGGGAGAGCGGGGACCGGCACTTCCTCCCGGATAGGAGACCTGCCGCCTGATGGCCTGCGCTTTCCTCAGCCTTGGCAGTAACCTGGGCGACCGCCTCGGCCACCTGAGCGAGGCCGTGCGCCAGCTACGCGAGCGAGGCGTGACGCCGCGGCGCGCCTCCTCGGTCTACGAAACCGCCCCGGTCGGCCGCACGGAGCAGCCCGCCTTCTTGAACGCCGTGATCGAGGTGGAAACCGACCTGGAACCGTTGGCGCTGCTGGCGCAGACGCAGGCGGTGGAGAACGCCCTGGGGCGCCGCCGCGTGCTCCGCTGGGGCCCGCGCACCCTCGATATCGACATTCTCCTCTATGACGACTGCCGCATCGACTTGCCGGAGCTGCAGGTGCCCCATCCCCGCATGCACGAGCGCCGCTTTGTGCTGCTGCCCCTGGTCGAGCTTCAGCCGGACGTGGTGATCCCGGGCATCGGCCCGGCGCGCGCCTGCCTCGACGCACTCGACCCCCAGACGCAGCCTGCCCGGTGCCTCGGCGCCTTTCCCTGGCCGTAGTGGCTGCGCCAAGGAACCCGCGCGCCTGGTTCGGCCAAGAGGCTCAGAAGCAATCGGTCGGGATGGCGGTCGGCCAGCGCCGCGGGAAGAGCGCCTCCAGCCAGGGGATCGCTTCCGGCGCGGCGGTGGCGCTGCCGGCCAGCAGCAGGTCACCCGGCGACGCGAAGCCGGTCATCATCTGCATCAGGGCCCACTGCGGCAGCGTGACTTGCGCCGTGGCAGCGGGCGCGAGCGTGATGCTCCCCTTCTCGCAGACCAGACCGAAGCTCCCCAGGTCGGTGTCGAACCCCAGCGAAGTCGAGCGGGCGCCAAGCGGCGAGGCTGCCAGACGCCGCTGCAGCTCCGGGAGGAGCTTCCGCAAGGTGTCCTCCAGGCGGAGGATGCGCATCATGCCCCCCTGGTTGCGCTCGTAGCACAGCTCCACGCGCGCGCCCTGCAAGCAGAGGCAGCGCGCCACCGGGTGGTCCGGCGGCACTCCCTGCACGCGGATGGTCTCTTTGCCTGCGGCAGCCGCGCGCGCGCCGAGAGCCGAGACGAGGGCGCGGCAGGCATCGCCGGCGGCCACCGCCTCTCGCACCAGCAGGTCGTCTTTGCGCTCCTCGGCGGTGAAGTAGGCGGCCGGCCGGCCCTCTTGCTCCACCACAGTGAGTGCATTCGGCACCCCCCGGTAGCGCCAGAGGGCCTCGTCGCGAACGATGGCGCAGGCCCGCGCCTCCAGGTCGGCCTCCAGCAGGGCGCTCAGGGCGGGCAGATCCCCCTCTTGGAAGGGGCGGGTGGCCGCGGCGGGCAGGTTGGCCAGGTGGGCGGCCGACACGGTGAGGGTGGCCGGCACGAGCGCGGTCGCGTAGCCGAAGCGGTGGTAGAAGTTGGGGATGCCGAAGAGGAGAGAGAGGTCGTAGCCCTCGGCGGCCATGAACGCCACGACCTCCTTGAAGAGGAGCGCGCAGTAGCCTTGCTTCTGATAGTCCGGGTGGGTGGCCACGTCGGCGATGCCGCCCAGGCGGAATACGGCCTTCCCGACGCGGAAGTCGCGGTCCACGATGCGCACGCTGCTGGCAACGGCGCCGTCCACCTCCAGGATGCGCGAGAGCTCTGGACGATGGCGCGGGTCGTTCTGGTGCTCCCGGAAGGCGCGCCGGGCGCTCAGGTAGCCGGGCTGAAACGCCGCGGCCGTGGCGTCCAGCATTCCCTCCAGGTCTTGGGCGGTCTCCAAATGGCGGATCGTGGGCATCAGGGTTGCTTCCTCCGGTATCGGGCGGGCATTCCCGGCGGTTCGGCCGGCGTGCTGTTTGCCGCTGACGGCTCGCGCTGCAGCAGCACGCACCCGCCTGTTCGGCGGCCACCCCGGGAACCCCTGCCCGGCGTCGCGCGGCGGATTCAGTGGGCAGCGGCGCCCCACCAGCCGGCCGCCAGGTGAGCGCGGCCTCGCAGTTGACAGGGGGGATCCGGCTACGCTATAATAGGACGGTAGCGTCCCGCACCGACGCCTGTGGATGCGGCTCCGGCGGGCAGGGCTCGCGGGAGCGCAGCAGAGCGATGATCGGCGGTCATCGCCCTTTTCGTGTACCGGCTGCCACCGCTGATCGGAACGTCCTCTCTTGTCACCCGCGCTCCGGGAAACCGGTTGCGGCGCAGTGCCCCACGGGTTCAGGACGGTCACTACCGGCTATATACCGCTGGTGATCGTCCTGAACCCGTGGGGGGGCACGGCCGGAGCCGGCTCGCGGAACCGGTTGCACACCCCGAGGGTTAATACCAGTCTGGAGGAAGATCTGTGGCCGACAAGCTAGTTTACCTCTTTTCCGAAGGAAACAAGGAATGGCGTGACCTGCTCGGAGGCAAGGGCGCCAACCTCGCCGAGATGACCAACATCGGTCTCCCCGTTCCCCAGGGCTTCACCATCACGACCGATGCCTGCCGCGCTTACTACGACGCCGGCCGGCAGGTTCCGTCCACCCTCTGGGACGAGGTGGCCGTTGCCCTGAAGAAGGTGGAAGAGCAGACCGGCAAGGGTTTCGGTGACCCGAAAAACCCGCTCCTGGTCTCCGTCCGCTCCGGCGCCAAGTTCTCGATGCCGGGCATGATGGACACGGTCCTCAACCTCGGCCTCAACGAGCAGACGCTGGACGGCATCATCGCCCTCACCGGCAACCCCCGCTTCGCCTACGATGCCTACCGCCGCTTCATCATGATGTTCTCGGACATCGTGCTCTCGGATGACTACCCCAAGCTGAAAAAGCACGAGTTCGAGATCCTCTTCGATGAGCTCAAGCGCGAAGTCGGCGCCCAGCAAGACACCGACGTCGACGCCGAGGGCCTGAAGACGCTGGTGGCGCGCTACAAGGACTACTTCAAGGAGGTCACCGGCTTCGACTTCCCCACCGACCCGATCGATCAGCTTCACCGCGCCATCACCGCCGTCTTCCGCTCCTGGAACAACGAGCGCGCCATCATCTACCGCAACCGCGAGAAGATCTCCCATGACCTGGGCACCGCCGTCAACGTGCAGACGATGGTCTTCGGCAACATGGGGAACGACAGCGGCACCGGCGTGGCGTTCACCCGCGACCCGGCGACTGGCGAAAAGCAGTTCTTCGGCGAGTACCTGATGAACGCGCAGGGCGAGGACGTGGTGGCCGGCGTGCGCACCCCACAGCCGGTGAGCCAGCTTGCCGCCGACAACCCGGCGATCTACGAGCAACTCCTGGGCATCGCCGCCAAGCTGGAGAGCCACTACCGCGAGATGCAGGACATCGAGTTCACCATCGAGCGGGGCAAGCTCTACATCCTGCAGTGCCGCGCCGGCAAGCGCACCGGTGTTGCTGCCGTCAAGATCGCCGTCGATATGGTCAACGAGGGGCTGATCAGCAAGACGGAGGCCGTGGCCCGCGTGCAGCCGGAGCAGCTTGAGCAGCTCCTGCACCCGCGCCTGGTGAACGACCAGAAGGCGAAGCCGATCGCCAAGGGGCTCAACGCCGGCCCCGGTGGCGCCGTTGGCCACATCGCCCTCGACAAGGACGTGGCGATCCGCATGGCTGAGGAAGGCAAGCCGGTGATCCTCGTCCGCAAGGAAACCAACCCGGACGACCTGGGCGGAATGCTCGCCTCCAAGGGCGTGCTGACCCAGCTCGGCGGCCGCACCTCGCACGCCGCGCTGATCGCCCGCCAGTATGGCATCCCCACCGTTTGCGGCTGCGGCGCCATCCAGATCAACGAGCAGGCGCGCACCATCAGCACTGACGGCAAGGTGCTCAAGGAAGGCGACGTCATTTCCATCGACGGCACCATGGGCGAGGTGTATGACGTGGCGCTGACCACCAAGCCCGCGGCGGTGACCGGCGACTTCGCCACCTTCATGGGCTGGGTGGATGAGCTGCGCACCATGGGCGTGCGCGCCAACGCCGATACCCCGGAGCAGGCCACCGAGGCCGTCGGCTTCGGCGCTGAAGGCATCGGCCTGTGCCGCACCGAGCACATGTTCCTTGGCGACCGCGTGCCGCTGGTGCAGACGATGATCATGGCCGAGAACGAGGCCGACCGCGACGCCGCCCTGGCGAAGCTGCTGCCGCTGCAGCGCGAGGACTTCGTCGGCATCTTCAAGGCGATGGGCGGCCGCCCGGTGACCGTGCGTCTGATCGACCCGCCGCTGCACGAGTTCCTGCCGCGCCACACCGACCTCCTGGTGGAAGTCACCGAGATGCGCTGCAAGGGGCAGGTGGACACCCCTGAGTATCAGGAGAAGGTTCGCCTGCTGCAGAAGGTGGAAGAGCTGCACGAGGCCAACCCGATGCTCGGTCTGCGCGGCGTGCGCCTCTCGATCTACTTCCCCGGCATCGTCAAGATGCAGGTGGCGGCGATCATCGGCGCCGCGTGCGAACTGAAGAAGGCCGGCCTGGAAGTGCATCCGGAGATCATGATCCCGCTGGTCGGCATCGTGACGGAGCTGACGCACATCAAGGAGCAGCTCGACGCCGTCGCCAAGGAGACGATGGCCGCCGAGGGCGTGGAAGTCGACTACAAGTTCGGCACGATGATCGAGATCCCGCGCGCGGCGCTCACCGCCGACGAGATCGCCGCCGAGGCCGACTTCTTCTCCTTCGGCACCAACGACCTGACGCAGATGGCCTACGGCATCTCCCGCGATGACGCGGCGAAGTTCCTGCCGGTCTACATGGACAAGAAGATCTTCAAGGCGGACCCGACGGACACCATCGATCAGCGCGGCGTGGGCCGGCTGATGGAGATGTGCGTGGCGGACGCCCGGAAGGTGAACCCGGGCATCAAGCTCGGCATCTGCGGCGAGCACGGCGGCGAGCCGGAGTCGGTGAAGTTCTGCCACAAGCTGGGCCTCAACTACGTGAGCTGCGCGCCGAAGCGCCTGCCCGTGGCCCGGCTGGCGGCGGCCCAGGCGGCCATCGCCTCCACCGGCCCAGCCGACAAGTAGCCTGGACCCCATGCCGGCCCGCCTCTGGCGGGCCGGCTCCTCTCCTCTCTCCATCCGCGGCCCCACGGCCGGTGCTGGCCTCGGGGCGTGTGCTGCTACCCACCATGCTGGGTGCTCGGAGGTGCTGCCGTGGCCAAGAATATGCCTTGGAGGGAAGCGATTACCGAGGTGCTCCGCACGGCTGGCGAGGCGATGCACTACACTGACATAGCC
>JAAZEB010000067.1 GCA_012512505.1 Armatimonadota bacterium
CTATAGGATTGGCGAAGGGTTACTTCTTCACCCGTTCCAGGTAGCTGTCGGTGCGGGTATCGACGCGGATCGTCTCGCCTACCCCCACGAAGAGCGGCACCTGGATCACGGCTCCCGTCTCCAGGGTCGCCGGCTTGCTGCCTCCAGAGGCGGTATCACCCCGCAGCCCCGGGTCGGTCTCGGTGACCGTCAACTCCACGGTGTCGGGGATCTCCACGCCAATGGTCTCGCCCTTGTGGCTGAGCACGGAGACCTTCATTCCTTCCTTCAGGTACTTGCGCGCCTCGCCAAGCTGGCTTTCAGGATAGCTGAACTGGTCGTAGGTCTCCGTATCCATGAAGAAGAAATCGTCGCCCGCGCGGTAGATGAACTCGAGGTCGCGGCGTTCGAGGTAGGCAGGCTCGAACTTCTCGCCGGCGCGGAAGGTGCGTTCGAAGACGTTGCCGGTGCGGACGCTGCGCAGCTTGGTGCGAACAAAGGCGCCGCCCTTACCCGGCTTGACGTGCTGGAAGTAAATCAACGTGTAGGGCTCGTTATCAATCTGGATGGTGAGCCCGGTGCGGAAATCGCTAGTGTCGATCAACGAAGCCTCTCCTCTGGCGAACTGAGCATTCCCGAATCGGCGGTTACGGATGGAGATGAAGCCCGGTTCAGTGTAGCACGAAGCCGCGGCGGTTGTCAAGGCAAAGATCGAGATCGAGAGTGCGGTGGAGGATGGCGCCCGGCGCTGGCAGGGCGGGCTGTGCCCCACCAGCGCCGGCCAAACCGATCAGCGAAAGGTGAAGCCGCGCCGCTCCTTCTTCTGTCGGATTGGGAACGAGAAGCTGAAGCCGTCCCCATTATCACATGGGGTGCGCGAATGGCGCCAGGGCAGAACCACACACTCCCCGTAGCCGCGAGCATCCGCTTCGGCGAGGGCCTCCCGCGTTGCCTGGGTTAGCGTTTGCGCGATGACCTCGACGATGATGATGCCGCGACTGTTCTCTTCCCACCTGGTCACTGCCACTGTCTTCGCGTCCCTCCTTTGCCGTTGGTGTCGTGGCCTGCCGGGATCCGCGCGGTCCGGCAGCGCCGATGCCAGGCCGCCAGTGCCAGCAGCACCGGCCGGGCGACCCGGCACCTTCAGGATCGCGAGCAAGGAGACGCCTGGTTGCGGACCCCGGTGGCCCGCCCTCCCGCTTGGCTCTCGCCGCCCTCGCGCCCCCTCGCATGGCAAGGCGGTTTCGCGGTGAGCGGCACTCATGGTGCGCAACATCATCTCCCGGGGCCAGATTTACCCAACGGCGCCGATCAGTAAACCGTGCGCGCGGCCGCTGGCAGGAGACGGGCGGGCGGTTGCCGCAGGCCTGACGCCTCAGCCCGGGTCGACGAACGGGAGTAGGCCGAGCGTCAGGGCTCGCGGCGGAGGTAGACGGTGATGGTGGGCGCAGGGTAGATCCAGTCCTCCGGAGGGTTGCCGGGGCCAAGGAGACCGGGCCAGGCGACGGAGGGGGCAAACACCTCTTTGCGATAGAGGCGCTCGAGCATCATCACCAGGTTCCGGGCCTCGGGCAGGCCGAGGCGGATGCCGTCGCGGATCTGCTCTTCCAGGTTGCTGGCGATGAAGCATTGGGGCCGCTCGGCGAGCAGGCGCTGGGCCGTCCAACCGCCGGGCAGGAAGGCGTAAGGCCAGCGCGAGCGCGCCCGCTCGAACTCGTGCCGGGTCTTCAGGCCGCCGTTCCACGGCACGAGGGGTGGCGTGTAGAACCACGGCTCGGTGGTAAGCGCCACCGAGGCACCGGGCGGCCGCGTGGCACTGCTCCACTCGGCGGCGCGGTCGCGCGGGTCTTTGCTGGCAAAGAGGAGGGCATAGGCGAAGCCGCCGCCGGCAGTCCAGAAGCCGACGCCGACGATGGCGGCGGCAGCCAGGGCGCGCGCCCGCGAGCAGGCAGCGCGCGCCAGCCAATCGGCGCACAACACGCCGCTCCAGACCAGCAGCGCCGGCGCCAGCGGGATCGTGTAGCGCTGGAACTTGACCTGCGCCCCGCCGATCAGGACGTAGTAGGGCAACACCCAGGCCAACAGCACCAGGTCGGCGGCCGAGCGGCGCCGGGCGGCCTGCACCAGGCCGGCAAGGAGGACGGCCAGCAGCGGGAGCCCCAGCCCAAAGCGCAGCGAGGTAGTGAAGTGGTAGATCCAGGCCGGCGGCGTGCCCTGGAAGACCAGTCCGTGCTCGGTTCGCACGTGCTTCAGTTCGTAGAAGAAGTGGCTGAGGAAGGTGTCGCTCTCCAGGAGAACGCCCGGGCAGGCCGCCAGGAACGCCACCGCGGCAGCACCCAGGCACACCAACGCCAGTAGCGCCCGCCACGCCCGGGAGGTGACGCCCGGCGGCGCATCACAGACCGGCCCCTCCCCCGCGCGGGCGGATGGCGCGGGCGCCCCCTCACCTCCGCTGGCCGTCTTCGACGGTCGGCGCAGCCAGCGTCGCCACCCTCCTGCCCCAGCCGCCGGCTGGCGTTCGCGCGCGCCCGCGGTGGTCCGGCGGCAGCAGGTGGAAAGCGCCAGCGCCGCCAACGGCGCCGCCACCGCGATGCCGGCGTTGTACTTGGTGCCAGCCGCCAGGCCGGCACAGAGACCCGCCAGAAGTGCCATCCGCAGGCGAGGGGCTTCCAGCAGGCGTAGCGCGGCGCAGAGGGTGGCCGTGGCCCAGAACGCCGCCGTCACGTCCACCGTGAGGTAGTGCGAGTGGGCTACATGCAGCGGCGCCAGCGCCAGGAGGCCCGCCGCGCACAGCCCGGCCAGCCGCTCGGGCCTTGGCGGTGCCCCCTCGGCCGGAGGCGGGGCACCGCCCGCCAGGCGCACCAACCGCCGCCCGAGATCGTAGGCCAGCAAGATCGTGAGCGTGCCGAAGAAGACGGAAAGGAGACGCCCCAACAGGTGGATCTGGGCCAGCGCCATCCAGTCGGCGGTGGGTGGGGGCAGGAAGAGGCTGGTGACGTCGTAAAGAACGCGCAGCAGCAGTGGAATGAAGGAGCCGTAATTGTAAAAGCCGGTGGTGAGATCACCCAGGAACGGGTTTGCCGCGGCGGCGGCGCCGACGAGCAGGATCTCGTCAGGATGGTAGGAGTGGACGTGCTCGGCCGAGGGCAGGCCCCAGCGCAGCCCGACCAGGCGCAGGGCCAGGCCGAGGAGGACGATGCCGAGGAGCACCGGGTCGAAGCGGCGCATTCAGCGGCTCCCCCGACGCCAGCACGCGGCAGCCGCGAAGCCGGCAGCACCCCGGCGCTCGTCATCACTCACAGGCGCGACCATCGACAAACTCAGCTTGGGTATCCCTTCTGGAGCAGTCACACTCTCTTGACTGCCGAGCATACATTCGCGCCCGGGGTCCCCTGCTCCTCCTGCCGGCTGACCCGGCGGAATCGGTGCGGCCGGCGATGGCGGATCCAGGCGCCGCCGGTGGCCGAAGCCCCGGCGAGAGCCTCTCCGAAACCCACGGACGCGCGGCGGAGTGCCCGAGCACTCGGGCGTTCCAACCGCGGTGCCGTGGCACTCCGCCGCTTTGCGAACCGGCGTCCTGTCAACGCACGAGCCGGACGGCATCCGCGTTGCAGTAGCCGGCCGCGGTGTCCGTGTTGAACTCGATGTAACAGCCTGTGGGGGCAAACAAGTGACGCCCCGTGCCCAGGCGGAACCACTGGTTGCCGTGCTGCTGCAGGTTCACGTGGTAGGTCGTGTTGACGCCGGCCGCGTCGTGCACGATGATCGGCTGAGCGGTCGTCCGGTCGGGATCGGCCGACCAGTAGACCCACACCTCGTAGGAGCCGGCGGGCACGTTCGTCGTCGCGAAGCGCGCGCGCCCGATCTCCGTGCGGTTCGCCTCGTGGTAGCGGAAGTCCGGTCCATAACACCCGTTGCCGTTGTCGGCGTCCGCGGTGCCCCAGTTGCCCGAGACAATCGAGAAGCGCGGGTCACGGTTGTCGATGATGATCTCGGCGGCGGCCACCACGACGCTGACGGGGAGGGTGATCGTCTTCCCGGCGCCAGTCACCACGATGCTCCCGGTGTGGGTGCCCGAAGCCAGCGCGGCCCGGTTCACGCGGACGGTCAACCGCTCGTTGCCAGCTACGTGCGACTCGGTGAGCGTGAGGAAGGGGGTCGGGGTCGAGGCAGACCACTGGCCGCCGCGGCATTGCACGCTGAACCACTTCTCAACGTCGTTGGCGGCGAAGTCGAGGCGCGTGGCGCCGAGAACGAGCGGGGCGTCCGTGGTCCCACCGTTCCCGCCGCCGCCACCACCGCAGCCCGCGAGCGTGCCGAACGCCAGGGCCAGGCCGACGCACCGGAGCAGCGTGTCGAGGGCGTTGCCGTTGCGTTTCATCGAGGGCCTCCTTTGCCGATGCGCGCGCCGCACAGCAGGAGCGAAGAGGGAGCAGATGGGGCGATGGCTGGCCGCGCGCGCATCCCCCGAGCCGGCAGGCCGGTGGATGCACACAGGCAGCCCGACCGGTAGCCCAGCCAGGGGTTGTGCTGCCTCTAAGTATACCCAACGGTCGTTCGTGTGTCAACCGGAATGTGGCTGGCTACCTCAGAAACTGCAGGGGATCGAAGGCATTTAGTCGCAGCCTGGCGAGAGGGCTGGAACCGGCACTGAAGTTTGCAGGCGGCTCTTCGAGTGCACAGACGGGCCGGGTGTCAGGGCGTGGCGACGAGATCCTGTGGGTGCACCACAGTGATGTCGCCGTAGCGGATGAAGTCGTCCGGGTTGAGGGTGAGAATATGGGAGATGCCATGCACACGCATGACGGCAACGAGCCGGGCGTCATGTACCTGGACCCCAGAGACAGAATGTGCTACCAGAGACGGCGCCACTCCGGGTACACGCCCTGGGTATCGGGAGCCAGTGGGAAGAGTGCCTCCAGGCGGGAGACCTCCGCTTCCGCCTGAGCCGGGGTCATGCCGAAGCCGTTCCGTTCGAAGGGGCGTGTCGCTGCGTTCCAGAATTCGATCAGGTTCTGCGGCGTGACGAAGACATCCTCACCCGCGGCAGCCAATGCACTCACGGCCGCCACGCACACCGGGTTCAGGGGGTGATGCGGTTGGGCCCAGCGGAGCAGCACGTTTGTGTCTAAGAGGTACGGCATTAAGGCCTGCCCTCATAGAAGCTCTCTCGGGACACGGCTTCGTCAGAAAGCAGTGGAATGCTCCGGTCGTGGCTCTGCACCCAGGCGTCGAACTCCCGCTTCCATTCCTCGGGCGTGAGGGTCTCCCAGAGGGATGGGGGCTGCTCCACCGCAGGCAGCAACCGCTCCAGTAGATCCTGGGCGTACTCGCCGGCGTCCATGCCGCGCTGTTCGGCCTCCTTGCGGATGCGTTCCTCAACCTCAGGCTTCAGCTCCAGCACGAGTCTCATCTCTACCCCCAGTCATTATACCACAGCGTAGTCGCCAAGGCGGCTACCCCTTGCCCTGGGCCTTCTTCTGCAGGGTGTAGAGGATTGTCAGCGCCTCCACCGGGGTGATCGTGGTCACATCCAGCTTGCGCAGCTCCTCAACGACGGGGTTCTCTTCGATATCGAAGAGCTTGAGCTGGAGGGTTTCGGCGTGGGTGGGGATCACCGCGCGGTCGCTGGGCACCCCGGTCGGGTGAGCGCCGTTCTCTTCCAGGGCGGCCAGCACCTCGCGCGCGTCGGATCACTGTGTCGGGGAGGCCAGCCAGGCGCGCCACTTCCACCCCGTAGGAGCGGTCTGTGCCGCCGGCGACGATTTTGCGCAGCCAGACGATGCGGTCGGCTTCCTCCTTGACGGCGATGCGGTAGTTGCGCACGCCCGGCAGAGTCTTCTCCAGCTCGTTTAGGTGGTGGTAGTGGGTGGCGAAGAGCGTCTTGCAGCCGATCCCCTTGATGTGCTCCGCCACCGCCCAGGCGATTGCCAGTCCGTCGTAGGTGCTGGTGCCGCGGCCAATCTCGTCGAGGATCAGCAGCGAGCGCTCGGTGGCGTTGTTCAGGATGTTGGCGGTCTCGTTCATCTCCACCATGAAGGTGGACTGCCCGGAGGCCAGGTCGTCCTGGGCGCCGACGCGGGTGAAGATGCGGTCCACCAGGCCGATGCGCGCCCGGTCGGCCGGCACGAAGGAGCCGATCTGGGCCATCAAGGTGATCAGCGCCACCTGGCGGAGGGTGGTGGACTTCCCGCTCATATTTGGGCCGGTGATGATCAGGAGTTGGTGGTCGGTGGTGTTGAGGAGGACATCGTTGGGCACGAAGCGCTCCTCGGTTTGGTAATGTTCCACCACCGGGTGCCGCCCGTTGACGATCTCGATCGTGTCGCCGTCGTCCACCTCCGGGCGCACGTAGTAGCGCTCCGAGGCCACCGTCGCCAGCCCGCAGAGGAGATCGAGCTGTGCCAGCACGCGGGCACACGCCAGGATGGCGTCGGCACGCGAGGCCACCTTCTCGCGCACCTGCTGGAAGAGCCGGTACTCCAGGTCGACGATCTTCTCCTCGGCGCCGAGGACGGCCGCTTCGTACTCCTTGAGCTCCGGGGTGATGAAGCGCTCGGCGTTGGCCATCGTCTGCTTGCGAATGTAGTCTTCCGGCACAAACTGTAAGTTGGGCTTGCTCACCTCAATGTAGTAGCCGAAGACCGCGTTGTAGCCCACCTTCAGGCTCTTGATGCCGGTGCGCTCACGCTCGCCGGCTTCCAAGCCGGCGATCCACGCCTTCCCCTCGGCGCTGCTGCGGCGCAGGGCATCCAGCTCCTCGTCGTAGCCTTCCTGGATGAGGCCACCTTCGCGCAGGGCCAGCGGCGCGTCGTCGCGGATCGCTCGGGTGATCAGGTCGGTCACCTCCGGCAGGGGGCGCAAGCCTTCGCGCAGGGCGCACGTCGGCGGGCTCTCCGCGGCGGCGAGCGCCTCCTGAACGACCGGCACCTGCTCCAGGGCGGCACGCAGCTTCAGCAGGTCGGGAGCAGTGGCGGTGCCGGTGGCGGCGCGGGAGAGGAGGCGCTCGATGTCGCCGACGCGGCGCAGGGCGGCGCGCAGCTCCTCGCGCATGAGCAGGTGGTCGTGCAGCTCCTGTACCACATCCAGACGCGCCTGGATCTCGGCGACGCGGAGCAGCGGCTGCTCCAGCCAGCGGCGGAGAAGGCGCGCGCCCATCGGCGTCAGGGTGGCATCGAGCACGTTCAACAGGCTCTTGGCACGGGTGCCCTCGCCCAGCGAGGCCGTCAGCTCAAGGTTGCGGCGCGTGGCGGCATCGAGGAGCATGAACTGCTGGGTGGAGTAGGTGCCGAGGGTCGTCAGGTGCCGCAGCGCCGCCGCGTGCGTCTCGCGCAGGTACTCGATGGCGGCATCGGCCGCGGTGATGGCGAGAGGCAGATCCTCGCAGCCGAAGCCGCGCAGCGAGGCAACCCCAAAGTGGCGCAGCAACCGCTCGCGCGCCGTGGCGCCGGCCATCGCCGACTGCGCGCGCGTGGTCACGTTCAGCCCCAGCGCCTTGCGAATGGCGCCGGCCAGGCCCTCCGCCTCCGCGGGCACCAGCACCTCCGCTGGCTTCAGCCGCTGCAGCTCCTCTAGCAGATCCGCCTCCGCCGTCTCCCCCGCCAACTGAGTCACCAGGAACTCGCCGGTGGAGATATCCACGACCGCCAACCCGTAGCCGCCAACCCCACCCGACACCGCCGCCAGGTAGTTGTTCGTCTGCGCGTCCAGCATCGAGTCTTCGAGGACGGTGCCCGGGGTGACGACGCGGGTCACCTGGCGGCGCACCAAGCCGCGGGCAAAGCGGGGATCCTCCACCTGGTCGCAGACGGCAACTCGGTGTCCGGCGGCGATCAGCCTGGCGATATATTTGTCCACGGAGTGGTGGGGCACGCCGCACATCGGAATGCGCCCCTGCGCGCCACAGTCGCGCCCGGTGAGGACCACGTCCAGGATCGGGGCGGCGGTGGTGGCGTCGTCGCCAAACATCTCGTAGAAGTCGCCCAGGCGGAACAGGAGGATGACATCAGGATGCTGCCGCTTGATCGCGTAGTACTGCTGCAGCATCGGGGTGAGTTTCTCTTCGGGCATCGGATCTCCAGCAGGGGGGCCGACGGTTCGTCCGCGGCCGTGGCGTCGCCCTCGGCCGCGCCGGCAGTTGCCCGGGCAAGCCTCGCCCCCAAGGACGAGGACCAGCACGGGGGGCGTGCCGGCGCGGTCCGCCCGGCTTCATGATACCACGGGGCGGCAGTCTCCCGCAAGGGCGGCCGGCAGAGCCGGGATGCTGCCCTCAGGTGTCGGGAGAAGCCTGCGCGGAACGCCCGGCGGCGGTCAGAGGTGGGCGTCGAGGAAGCGCAGGATCTCGCGGCGCATGGCGGCCGTCTCGAAGTGGCCGATGTCCCACCGTAGCAGGCGCCAGTTCTCGGGCACACCGAACGACGCGTAGACGGCGCGCAGCTCGCGGTCGATGCGGTCGAGCCCGGCGGGCGGGGTGAGGCTGTCGTAGTTGCCGGCGAGGCTGAGGTGGGGGCGCGGGGCAATGAGGGCGTTGATGTCGGCGGTGGAGAAGTGCTTCAACAGCCGGGGCACGTAATAATAGATGCCATGCCCGTCGAGACCGCGAGCCTCGATCAGCGCCTCGAAGTCGGTGAGGCAACATAGGTCGATGCACACGCGCACGCGGGTATCGAGCGCGGCGGTCCACCAGGCCATGGTGCTGCCCATCGAGATGCCGAGCGTGCCCAAGCGAGAGAGGTCCACATCCAGCCGGGTGGCCAGGTAGTCGATGGCACGGAGGTTGTCGTAGACCATCATGCCCCAGAGGACCTGACCCTTCCAGAGCATCTCCTTGAAGAGCGCCGACTCGGTGCGGCCGCGCCGCTCGCCGAAGTTCCAGGTATCGAGGCAGAGGCCGGCAATGCCCCGGCGCGCCAGCAGTTCAGCGTAAGGCGGCTGCAAGAGGGCGTCGCGCCCCCGCAGGAACTCATCTTTGCCCAGGACGTAGTTTCCGCCGTGCGCGTGGTTGTAGAGCACCACGGGCGCCGGGTTGGGGCCCTCGTGCGGCCGGGTGAAGTAGGCCGGCACCGGCTCGATGCCGTTCAGGTCCAGCATCAACTTTTCGAGGGTATAGGCCTCGCCCTCAACGCGCTCCACCACCTCGGCGTGGATCGGGCGATCGCGCTCGGGGAGGTCGCCCAGAAGCGCGTAAAGCTGCGCGCGCCGTTCGGCCTGTCGCTCGGTGGTTTCCGCCATCACCATCTCCTTTCAGGACGGGTTCGGCAAGCGCGGGGGATCCCCTCCCCCAGTACCCGTGGTTGCGGCCGAGCGCCGCGAGGCCGGCCTCGCGGCGCTCGCGAGGGATCAGGCAGCCGCCTGCCGGGCCGCGGCGGCCATCGCCGCGATGTGCTCCGGTGTCGTGCCGCAGCAGCCGCCGATGATGTTGGCGCCGGCGGTGATTAGCTCGGCGACGCGGGCCGCCATGTCGGCGGGCGTCTCTTTGAACACCGTCTTGCCACCCTCGAAGACCGGCATCCCGGCGTTGGCGTGGATGAGGATAGGGGTGTTCGGCACGGCGGCGCGCATCTCGGTGGTGATCGCGATCATGTTGGCAATGCCGTTGCCGCAGTTGGCGCCAACGATGTCGGCGCCGGCCGCCACGGCCTCCCGGGCCGCGCGCGCCGGGTCGACGCCCATCATGGTGCGGAAGCCGCGCTGGCCCGGCTCGAAGGTGAAGGTGCAGATCACCGGCAGGCGGGTGTTCTCCTTGGCCGCCCGGATTGCCTGCACCGCCTCGATCAGGGAGGACATCGTCTCGATGCAGAGGGCATCCGCGCCTCCTTCGGCCAGGGCCATCACCTGCTCGCGGAACGCCTCGTACAGCTCCTGCTCGGAGCGGTTGCCGCCCTCGTCCTCGACGATCTGGCCGGTGGGGCCCACGGAGGCGGCCACGTAGCCCTTGTCGCCCATCGCTTCCTTGGCCAGGCGGGCCGCCGCTATGTTGAAGGCGCGCACCTGGTCGGCCAACCCGAACTCCTTCAGCTTGTAGCTGGTGCCGCCAAAAGAGTTCGTCTCCACCACATCGGCGCCGGCGGCGATGTAGGCCTCAGCGATGCCCCGAACCACGTCGGGGTGCGACAGGCACCAGGACTCCGGACACTCGCCGGACTTCAGACCCTTGGCCTGCAGGAAGGTGCCCATGGCACCGTCGGAGATGAGCACCTCTCCTCCGGACACTCTCTCCAGAAGACTCTTCATCAAAGCTCCTCCTTCTGCTGTGCATCCGCCCGGAACCTGAACCACGAAGGACCACGAAGCGCACCCATGGAGCAAGGGCGGAACCTCTGGCGGCCTCTTCTCGGCGCCTTGGTACGCGTCGTGGCCTGTGCCGCTGCTCAGGCAGGCGTTGTCCAAACGTCCCCCTCACCGCGCGGTGGCGACCAGGCGCTGGGCCACGCTGGGGAAGCGCGCGGCCTCCGTGTGCGGCAGGAACAGCGCCGCGACGTACTGGTCCATGTAGTGGGGATCGCTGCTCAGGTCGACGTAGGTCATCTTGCTGGCGATGTCCGCCAACTCCCGGCGGCGCTCTCGCGACAGTAGGGCGATGTAGGCGCCGGTGAGCGCCGAGTTGCCGATATAGCGGAAGCGATCCTGGGGCAGGTCTGGCAGCAGGCCGATGAGGACCGCGTCCGCCACCTGGATGTAGCGCCCAAAGCCACCAGCGATCAGGACCTGGTCGATGCCGCTCCAGTCGAGGCCAACGTTTTCCAGGATCAGCGAGCAGGCGGCATAGATTGCCGCCTTGGTGCGCATCAGGTTCTCGATGTCCGCCTCGGTGATCACCAGGTCGCGACCGTCGCGCGTGCCGCTGCCCCACTCCAGCACGAACGCCCGGGTATTCCCCTGCCGCACCAGGCGACGGGTCGACAACTCCAGGTTGAAGCGGCCGGATGGGTCGATCACGCCGCGCAGGAACAGCTCGCCCAGCAGGCTGATCAGGCCGGAGCCGCAGATCCCGGCCGGCTTGCCACCGCCGATCACATCGTAGTGCACGTCGGATCCGCCCGGGGCAACCTCAACGTACTCGATGGCGCCCTCCTGGGCGCGCATGCCACACTGGATGCCCGACCCTTCAAAGGCGGGGCCGGCCGAGCACGCGCACGTCACCATCCAGTCGGCGTTGCCGAGCACGATCTCGCCGTTCGTGCCGATGTCGAGGAACAGGAACACCTCGTCGTGGCGGTGGGGAAGCTCGGTGCAGAGGATGCCGGCGGTGATGTCTCCACCCACGTAGCTGCCCACCCCGAGCGCGCAGGCAACCGGAGCCTCGGGGTGGATGGCCAGACCCACCGCCTCGGCCGGGAGCATCGGCACCTGGTTGACGGTCGGCACGTAAGGCGTCTCGCGGATATGGCGCGGCGGCAGCGCCAACAGCAGGTGGATCATCGTCGTGTTGCCGGCGATGAACGCCGCGAGGATCGCTTGAGCCGGCACCCCCGCGTCGCTCGCCACGCCAGCGATCAGCTCGTTCAGCGTGCCCAACACCAGGTCGCGCAGCTCCTCCTGGCGCTCCGGCGTGCGCGCGTAGTCGATGCGGCTGATGATATCGGCGCCCCGGCCGATCTGCGCGTTGTAGGAGGTCCGGCTGGCGGCGATGCGGCCGTCACTCAGGCACACAAGCTGCACCGCGACGGTGGTGGTGCCGATATCAATCGCCAGCCCGTAGCCGGTCCACGTCTGGTGCCCGGGCTGCACCTCCAGGACGCGCAGGCCGTGGTCCGTCTCCTGGAGGACGACCGTGACCTTACCGTCGTCGGCGCGCAGGACCGCGGCCAGCCCGCGCAGCACCTCCAGGCCGGTAGTGACCGGCACGGGGCCGTTGGCACGCGCCAGCTCGCGCAGGAGGCGTTGCCAGTCGCTGTAGTGCTCCTCAATCGAAGCGGGCGGCACCGTGTGCTGTTCCGCGCGCACCAGCGGCGAGAGCGCCTCACCGGCGGGCAGGCGCTCCTCGCTCACCAGAACGTGGCTGTCGCCCAGCACGCGCAGCGACGCCTCGCCACCCTGCCGCAGGCGGATCACCAGGTCACCACGGATCTTCGTGCGGCAGGCGAGCGCCAGGTTCTTCGCGGCCAGCGCCTCATCGAGGTGCGTGTGGGCCGGGGCCGCGTAGGGGCCGCGGACGATCTCCACCAGGCACCGGCCGCAGGTGCCCTTCCCGCCGCAAGGCAGGTGCAGCTCCGTCAGGCCGGCCCGAATGGCGGCTTCGGAGATGAGGGTGCCCTCCGGCACCTCCACGCGGGTACCAGCGGGCAGGAACTCCACAAGGGGCATGGTACTGTTTCGGGCTTTCCACCGATCAGTGGGTGTTCGGGTTTTCGACCACCAGGCCCTCGGCTGCGGCCGCCGCGTTCAGCTCCTCATCGGCGGAGACCAGCACCAGCGCCGGCAGCTTGCGGACCAGGCGCTCCTCGTTGGTGATCAGTGCCGCCGCCAGTTGCACCGCGTCGTAGCCCCGCAGGGCGTACTTCTCCGCCAGCAACATGGCGCGGTCCAGAACCGGGGCCGTGACCTCCTCGACCAGGAACTCCTTCTCAACCGCGGCGCGCCACTCCGCTAAGGCCAGCCCCAACTCGGCGGCCGTCAGGCTGCCAGCCCGCTGGCGCCGGGCCAGCGCCGCCACCACCTCGACGGCGGTGATGCGTGCAACGTAGATCCAGTTGCCCGCTCCGATGTTGGTGATGGCCCTTACCCAGGCACTGCCTGTTTCGGCAACATGGCGCTTGGCCGCTGCTGAGCTGTCCATGAAGTAGGCGGCCATCTACCGACGTTCCCTGATGATCTGCTCCGAGAGGGGCTCGCCCTCGATCTGAATGAGGGTCGGCTCCCGATACGTCGCCGGATCCGGGCGGGGGCCCTTCGGCCGGGTGATCAGCCCCTTCCGCTCCATCTCCTCCGCGAACTCCTCCTCGGTCCAGACCCGCTCGGGCTCGTCCGGCCAGCTCTCCAGCAGCACACGCAGCTTCTGACGCTCCTCTGGCGTGAGCGCCTTCACCCCATCGACAACCTGATCGAACAACGCCTGCGGCATGCTTCCCTCCAGCTTCACGGTCGCACTGTTCCCGACCATTATACCACAGGCCTGCCGGCTGGCGAGCCTCGACACCCGCCGGCCGAACGCACCACGCTACGCCGCGGCCTGCAGCTTGAGGAACGGCCCGAGGTCCGCCGCTTCCTGGGGGCCGACGACGATCTCCCAGCCGGGCAGGTTCTCTTCCAGTTCGCCGCTGACCTGCGCCACGTAGCCGGGGATGATCAGGCGCCGCGTCTCCACCCGGCTCTCCAGGTCGGAGGCCTTGATGAAGGCGGCGATCTTCTCGCCCGTGAACTTGCCCGCAGCCCAGGCGGTCAGCACGCTCTGGCCCTCGCACTCCACGATCACCAGGTGGGCCGGAACCCCTGAGTTCTCAATCTCGCCCGAGACGATGAAGTAGGTGAGAGAGAAGTTGGTCGTCACCAGGACAGGCGAGTTCTCGTTCGGCTCGCCGATCGGGTAGATGTTCGGCTCCACCTGGATCGGCTTCTGCGGGTCGGTGTAGATGTTCTGGCGGAGCATCATCAGGGGCAGGAGCGCCTGGGCAGCCAGCGTGTCGATCACCAGGATCGAGGCGTACTTGCACATCAGGGTGGAGGCATCCGCCACCAGGGCGGGCAGGTCGTCTCCCGCCACGAAGTTGAGGATCGGGTAGCCAAGCGGCTCGAAGCTGCTCTTCAGCGCCGCCTTGCGGATGACGGTGTTGTGCTGCAGGGCCACCGCCGGGTTTTCCGCCGGCACGTCCAGCACCAGGTCCTGCACGCCCAGCTTGGCCAGGCGCGCCGTCAGGGCGGCCAGCGCGTCCAGGCTCTCCGCCCGCGCTACCAGGGGTGCCTTGTGCTTCAGGGCGAGGGCCGCCATCGCCTCGGCGTTCTCCGGCGTAGCCGCGTGGATCAGCGGACGCTGGCCTTCCAGCGCCTGCAGGGCCGCATCCAGCGCCTCCGGGTTATCGCTTTTCAGGATCAGCCCGCGTCCGGTGCCGCCAGCGACCGCCTTCACCGCCGCGACGAATGGCTCGACGGCACCGGTGACGTTCTCCACCAGTGCCAGGTCCAGCCGAAGCTGCTCGCCCACGCGCTCCAGGCAGTACTCCCGGACCTCAGCCGTCAGGTGCGCCAACTCCTCCGCGGACTGCGTGTCGGAGAAGCGCACGGCGAGCGCGGTGGGGTGCACGAAGGTCTTCTCGTGGCGGAACATCACCGTCTCGTTGCCGACGGCCACCTCGTAGTCGGGCGGGCCGATCTTCACCAAGCGGATCGGCGGCTTGCTGGCCGCGCCGATCTTCTCTTTGGCCTCCTCTGAGGCATAGGGGCAGGCTGCCAGCTCCACCGTCTTGGCGGCCAGCTTCATGGCGAACGCCATGCAGGTAGGCACCCCGCACTCGCCACAGTTCGTCTTGGGCAGCAGCTTGAACAGGTCCAGGCCGGTCAGTGCCATCTCTCGTCCTTCGTCCTATCCGGGCCAGCCAGGGCAAGCAGGCTCGCCCCGGCCGGCCGCGCGTGTGACCAGCACACCCCTCAGAGGTGCGTCATCTCGGCGATCTTGCGCTTCACCGTGCGCGCCGCAACGGGGTGGTAGAGGATCAGCAGATCCGCGCCCGCGTTCAGCAGGCTCATCGCGGTGGCGATCTCGAGGAGGGCGCCGCGCTCCCCTTCCGGACCCCACTGCGGGAAGGCGCTGGCCGGTGCCTTGCTCTCTTTCGTCTTGGCAACCTCGAAGCCGGGCGTGCCCAGCATCGGCATCGCCAGCATCGGGTCGCCGGTGAAGGCGGCGGTGCGAATGCGCTCCATCACCGAGTAGGTGTACTCCAACCCATAGCCCAACGCGCCGGTGAGGGCGTCCACCACGATCTTCTCGGGTGCCAGCCCCATGTTGGTGAGCAGAATGTTGAGCTGCTTGGCCATGTTCACGTCAATCGGCGTCTGGGCGACGACGCAGTGGTTGTAGGCCATGGCAGCGGCGGCAATCGTCTTGTAGTTGTCCGTCTCCGCCCAGCTCAGCAGCAGGTTCTCGCCGGCGAAGGCGCTGGCCACCTGCTTCAACACCTCGTTCGTCTTGGCGAAGTGCGCCGGGCCGGTGACAATCAGCGGCACCCCGACCGCCTTCAGCACGCGCTCGACGACGCGCGCCGCATCCTCGGGCGAGCAGTCGCCATTATCCGGATGGGCACCCTCCAGCCGAACGCTGATCACCTCCGCGCCGTGCTCCTCCACGCAGCAGCGCGCCATCGCGGCCGGGTCGTCCAGCAGGCTGCCGTAGGCCGCGCGCAGGCTCTCCGGGTAGCTCCGCGGCACCCGGTCGAACACCTCCATGGCGATGGCCGGGCGGTGCCCGGTATCCCCCTCGAAGTGACGGAACGGGAGCGCGCTGGCGCCGCCGAGGGTCACCGCCGAGGTGCGGGTGCCGCTGCCGCCCAGCGTTACGGTGCGAATCGGGGCGCTCACCTTCTCCGGCGGCACGCTGAAGCTCGTCGGCAGCACGATGGCGGCCGAGGTCACGACGGCAGGAGAGGGGGGAGCGGAGGCCGGCGCCGGCGTTTCCGCGGCGGCAGCAGGCGCAGCCGGGGCCGGTTCAGCCGGGGCAGCCACGGGAGCCTCCTCGGGCGCCGGCTGGGCCGGAGC
>JAAZEB010000068.1 GCA_012512505.1 Armatimonadota bacterium
GATAGGCTCCATGCCGCTTCCCCCCAGCATTGGGGGGCCAGGGGGGCCAACTGCTCCGGAGCAGTTCGCGGCGAGGGGAGGAATGCCTGCTTTCCCACGGCAGGAGCCGCGGGCGCCCCTGTCCAACACAGGCCCAGCGACCGAAGGGGGGGCAGCAACATGGCGCAAGCAATCTTTCAGACGGACAAGCGAATCCGGGTGGGGATCTGGGGCCTGGGCCGCGGCAGCACCTTCTACCGCACCTGCGGCCTCCTCAATATGGACGTGGTGGCCGGGTGCGACTATAACCAGCACATGCGCGACCGCTTCGCGCAGGAGAACCCCGGCGCCTTCGTGACCGACGACGCGGCGGCGTTCCTGGCCCAGGATTTCGATGCCGTGGTGCTGGCGACGTTCTGCCCGGAGCACGCTGGCGACGCCATCGCCTGCCTGCGTGCCGGCAAACACGTCCTTTCTGAGGTGACCGCCTTCCACACGATGGCCGAGGGGGTTGCCCTGGTGGAGGCGGTGGAGCAGAGCGGGCTAATCTACAACCTGGCGGAGAACTACCCGTTCATCGCCGCGAACATGTGGCTGGCACGCCGATGGAAAGAGGGGCTGTTCGGCGAGCTGATGTACGGCGAGTACGAGTACGTCCACGAGTGCCGCAGCCTCTGCTACACCTACATCGACGGCACGCCGGTGATCCCGGGCAACCAGGTCCACCACTGGCGGAGCTGGCTGAACGCGCACTACTACAACACCCACTCGCTGGGGCCGATGATGCTAATCAGCGGTACCCGGCCCACTCGCGTCGTCTCCCTCCCCGGCACGCAGCGGCTGCCGGGCTACCTGACGGTGGATGCCCAGAGCAAGGGAGGAATCGCCCCCTCGCTGATCAGCATGTCGAACGGCGCCGTCGTCCGCAACCTGATGGGGGCGACGACCAACGACTCGCACATCCAGCGCCTTTGGGGCACCAAAGGCTCGGCCGAGCTCGTGGATGGCCGCCTGCGGCTGCGCCTGGGTGGCGGTGGCGGCTCGCCTAAGTTTGAGGTGGTGCCCCGCTGGGATGCCCTCGGCGAGCTGGCGGAGGCGACCGGCCACGGCGGTGGTGACTTCTGGGTGCTCTACTACTTCGCCCGCCAGATCCTGGAGGGCACCCCGGCGCCGTTCGATGTCTACACTGCCGCCGATTGCACTATCCCCGGCCTCCTGGCCTACCGCTCCGCCCTCGAGAACGGCCGCCCATTCGACGTGCCCGACTTCCGGGACCCCGCCCAGCGTGACCGCTTCCGCGACGACCACTTCGCCCAGCCCCGTTACGATACGCGGCGAGGGCTTTTCTCGGCCGATGCCGACGAGACGATCACCCGCGAGTTTGCCCTGACGATGCGCGACTTGATCAGCGGCGCCATGGCCTATGAGGCCTACCGGCAGTGGACGCTGGTGCAAGACGACCTGGCGGAGCCGGCGCGCAAGGTGGGGGTGATCGATGCCTTGATCGCCGCGCTGCCGCGCCTGAACGAGGTGCAAGAGGCGGCCCACAAGATCATCGCCCACGCGCCGGAAAGCGACGGCGCGCGCGTGCTCGGGGAGATGCTGGCGCTGAGTGGCGAGGAAGTCACGCGTCAGCCTGGCTTCCGTGAGCAGCTCATCCGCGAGCGCGATGCCCTGGCCGGCGCGTCCTGAAGACGCTGGCCAGGCCCGCTTTCCTTCCAAGAGGACTAGCGCGCTGCCCCGGGGCAGGGCGAGGCGCCTGACAAGCCGCGGCGGGGGATGCCCCAGCGAGCGTTCCCCCGCCGCGCGGACGTTCAGTGCTACGCCGGACACTAGCCGGCTTGCCCCGGGCAAACGGTGCCCCTTCCCCGATTCTGGAAACCTTCCGGCTCCCCGAGGACTCAAACACCTAGGTGACCTGGGAGCGCTGCCGAAGCGCCCCCGTGGATTCGCTGCCCCGCGTGGTTTGTGGCGTGCCGGCCCGCGGTCGGCGCGAGTTTCCGGAGGGCTGCCGCATGTATTCCGTGCGTCTTGCTGTTGGAGTTCTCGTGGTGTTGGTCGCCCTGGGTGGGGCGAATGCCGCCGCGGCCGCACGCTACACCTTCCTGGAGGAGACCGCGGCCGATGCCTACGACCTGAGCGCCGAGGTGCGCCTGGCGGGCGGTGGCGACGCGCGCCTCTGCTTTGACTACCGCGCGGAGGACAACCACCACTACCTGCGCGTTGCCCGCGGCAAGGTAGCGTTGGTGCGCGTGCGCGACGGCAAGACGCAAACACTCCCCGTGCCCCTCGACACGGGGGCCACCGCCCGCGAGAGCGTCTCGCTGCTGGTGAAGCGCCGGCCGGAGAAGATCTCGCTGCTGGTGAACGGCCGCCTCGCCCTGGTGGTGGGCGACCTCAGCGCCGGCGAGGGCAAAGTGGGCTATGCCACCACCGGCGAGGCCCAGGTGACGGAGCCACGGCTGCAGCCGGTGGAGCCACCGGCTTTCGCCGACGACTTCATGCGCGCCGCCGGCGAGCCCGGCCCCTGGGAGACGGCCAGCGGCCGGTGGACCCAGACGACGGTCGGCGACGTCACCAAGAGCGCCAACGGCTTCTTCTACCGCGGCGAGGGTGCGCCAGCCCTGGCGGTGACCGGCTTCCCGTTCTGGGATGACTACATCTTCCAGGCGTCGGTGAAGTGCACGCAGCCGGAGGGCACCTTTGGCCTCTGCTTCTACTACCAGGACCCAGCCAACTACCTCGGGCTCCTCTGGGGCAGTAACGAGGGGCTGCGCCTGGTGCGAGTGGTGAACGGCGTCACCCGGGTGCTGGCGGAGAACAAGCGCGTTGCCTGGGTGCCCGACCAATGGTACCGGCTCGCCGTGCAGGTGGTGGATAGCGACCTCACCGCGCTGGTGGATGGCGGCATCTGCCTGGAGGCGCGAGACCCCAGTTTCGGACGCGGGGCGGCGGCGCTATATGCCTCCGGCAAGGAGGTCTATTTCGACGACGTGGCGATCAAGCCCGCCCTCTACTTCCGCGAGGAGCAGCCGGCGGCCCGGCCCGAGCGGTGGGCCGCCACCCGCGGCGCCCACATCATCGGCAGCACGGCCTGGCAGGACTATACCTATCGGGCGCGCCTGCGGCCCAGCGGCACCGAGGGCGTGCGCTTGGTGTTCGGCTGGCGTGCCCCGGACGACTACCACGTTCTGCGCTGGGGAGCCGACAAGGGGCGGGGGCCGGGCGCCGGCCGGCTGCAGATCCTCCACTGGAACGGGAAGGAACGCCTCCTCGCCGAGGCCCCGGGCGGCTACGTGGCTCAGCGCAACTACGACGTTGAGATCACCTTCCGGCCCGGCTACGCGGCCGTCAGCATCGATGGCAAGCGCCGGTTGGAGGCCGCCGGCGCCTCCTTGCAGGACGGTGCCATTGGTGCGGCGCCGCTGAGTGCCCTCCGCGCCGTAGCGGTGCGCCAGTACGAGGAGCCGCCACCGCCGGAAGAGGAGATCACCAGCGAGTTCACCAACTCGGCGGCGCACCCGGACATGGCCGAATGGGCCGATCCCTCGCGCGCCTGGGTGCCGCGGCCCTCACCCCTCGGGGCTACCTTCTGGCGTAAAGGCGAGCACTTCGGCGATACCTGGGTTCACCTCTCCGTGCCTCCGATGGCCGATACCGCCTCGGTGGCAGTCTCCCTCGCCGCCGACGGGGAGGATCCCCAGACCGGCTACACCTTCACCCTGCAGCGCGCGGCGCAGCAGGTGGTGATTCAGCTTCACCGCCAGGGCAACGCGGTGGAGAAGGCTACCCTGGAAGCGCCCGCGGATCAGGCGGTGCCCGTCACCCTGACGCGCCAGGGTACCTTCCTGACGGCGGCGGTCGCGGAACAGCCACTGCTCGCCTACCAGGACCCGAAGCCCCTCACCGGCAGCCGCGTCGCCCTGCGGACCACGCCCGGCGTGCCGCTGGACCTCAAGGGGGTGAACGTTCGCTCGCGCCACACCTACGACTACACGTTCCATGATGCCCCGGTGGACTGGCAGCCACAGTCGGGCGTGTGGGAGATCACCAGCCGCTGGTCGTGTCAGCCCGGCTGGTCGTGGTTCGGGGGCTGGAGCGAGCAGGTGGCCGCCATCTGGAGCAAGCGGCGCTTCAGCGGTGACCTGGTGCTGGAGTACTACGCCGCCCCCAAGATGGACGCGGTGCCCGAGGCCTACGAGCTCCGCTTCCGCGACCTGAACGCGACGATCTGCGGCGACGGCAAGCGCCTCAACAGCGGCTACTCCTTCATCATCGGCGGTTGGGGCAACACCAAGA
>JAAZEB010000069.1 GCA_012512505.1 Armatimonadota bacterium
CCAACGCGAGCCGGCGGGCCTTCGGCTGCCGGCCCAGGGCACAGGAGCAGAAGCGGATCAGCAGCGCCACCGCGGCCACAATGAACGGGAGCAGCGCCACCGTCCAGTTCACCGGCAGCCCCAACAGGTGCTCGCTCACCGAGTGCTTGTAGAAGTGGTCGAACCGCTCGTGCAGCCCGCACACCTCATCGGCGGAAAGCAGGAGTGCCAGGGCGGCGAGGGGAAGCCATCGGCTAAGGCCCGGCCCGCCCACGCCGGCACGCCGGTCCATCAGCAAGTGAATTCCGGCGCAAAGGCACAGCAGGAACAGCAGCATGCTGGGGTACCACGCCCCAAACGACGCCTCCAGATCCATGCTCAACTGGTGATAGATCGGGCGCGGCGGTCGCCACCCGGCCGCGAGGGCCAGGTTGGCGGCAACCAGGAGGGTGTTGGTCACCCACACGACCACAAATAGCCCTCGCGCCTGCCGCTGAGACACGGCGAAGCAGAGGGAGCTCCCTTTTGTCACCGTGGCCATAGTGCCCTCTACTGGCAGTGAGCCGTGCGGCCTGCACGCACCATGCCAAACCGCGGGGCAGCCGTCTCGCTCACGGTGCCACCACGCCGGCGGGGCAAGACGGTGCTGCCGGCCCCCGGAGGGCCTGCCGACCGCCGCCATGTTCTAGGAAGGCAAGGTGATGGGATGATGCCAAAGCATTCCGTCGAACTCCTCTTCCACCCCGTCCCCGCGCAAGCGGGGCGAGAAAGTAAGGTCTTCGCCGACGCGGCGAAGCGTCTGCTTGATGAAACGCCGAACAGTGAGATCCGACTGGTGAGCCCATACCTCGGGCTGGAGGTCCTGGGGCCGTTGGTGTGGGAGAGGCGCTTCCGTCTGCTCACTGATCTGCTGGCCTGCTTCGAGGGCGGCGCAGACCCCCAGTGCGTGCAGTTCCTCCGCGAGCACGCGGACCACGTCCGCCACCTCGCCGGGGTACACGCGAAAGTGATCCTCACCGACGGCGGCCTCCTGTTCGGCTCCGCCAACCTCACGCGCTCGGGGTTCATGGAGCGCGATGAGCTGGGCTGCCTGATCCGCGACCCAGCGCTGATCCAGCCGGTGAGCGACTGGTTCAACGCCCTGTGGGCAATAGGCGAGCCCATCGATGACCAACAGCTCACGGCGGCGGCAGAGCGGGGCGCGCGGCTGGCCGAAGCGCGGCGACGCGCGGGCACCGGCGCCAAAAGACCCGCGCGCGCCAGCACCACCCATCGGGGACGGCGGACGCTGGGCTGGATGACCCACTGGCGGCGGCGGAAATCGTCGACCGCGGCCGCTGCTGCCAGCCCCGTCCCGGCCAATGAGGAAACCGACCGCGAGGAACTGGTGCAGCAGTTGCGCCTGCTGACGCAGTCGCGGCGGGAGTGCGACCAGGTGCTCGCGCTGCTGGCCAGGGCGCTCCAGACATCAGGTCTCACTCTGGAGGATAGCCACCTGCACGTCAACTTCGGCAAGAGTCCTCAGGGCGACTGGAACACGATCAGCGACTGGCGCGCGATCAACGTGACGATTGGTCAGCGCTACGTGGCCTGGTGCACGTGGGAGAAAGGGGCCCCAGAGTTTGGATTCATCCTGGATGACGAAGCCGTCGCGCGGCGCGCGGCGCAAACGCTGCCTGGAGCATGGAACGACACTTTCACCAAGCGTCGTATGGCTGACAGCCCTACCCTGCACGTGCGCCTGCCGAGCCTGGAGGCGTTGCCCGAGGAGGTGCTGAGCAGTTGGGAGCGCGCGATCCGACAGGAGGCCGCGCGTAGGAATGCAGATGGATCGATTCCCAAGAGTAGCTTTCGCAAGTATCTGCGCCCGTTTCTCTACCACGTGCTCACCAACCCGGACCTTTGCCAGGAGATCAGCGCCCAGGTGCATCCGCCACGATCCTAAGTAATTTTGGCGTCAACAACATGCGCGCCGTGTTTGGCACCCGCCGCACCTCCCCGGTCACGGTGGCGGCTTTGCGCGCGGATGCCTTCGACGCGGTGGTCGCCAACGCCGGTGCGTTCGCGACGAACTCCGAGGCGGAGACGGCCGGTGGGGTGGGGCAGTGAGCTGGGCCCTGGTGTGGTATAATGGGGGTCGGCGCCCGCCTGCCCGCCGCACGGCTGCGGCTGGCGAGACCACCGCGAGGCGCCATACCCAGCGACCATGGCAACTGAGACCGATGACTACGCCGCGGCAGCCCGGTTCCTGAGGGAGCGGGTGCAAGCGGAGCAGGGCGCGGACACCTCGGCGGCGGCGCTCCCCACCCTTCTGGCCGGCGAACCAGGGCCGGGGTGCCGGGTGTTCACCTCCGGCTGGAACGAGTTGGCGGGCGTGATGATCCTCGCCCCGGAAACCCACTACGACGCCGCGCTGCGCGTCAGCCTGGCCGCCACCCACGAGCGCGCCTTGCGTGACCTGCTCCTCGCCCTGCCGCCGGGCCAACCGCTCCTGGTGCTTGCCGTCGGCGCCTGGACGCAACCCGCCCTCGCCGAGATCCTGGAGGGCCAGGCGGTGCCGCTCCCCGAGGCCGCCGCTGCCGGGGTGCAGGCCTACCTGGGCATCAAACGCGGCAGCGGGAGGCTGGCGGCGGTGGACCCGGAGGCGTTCCGGCACGGCCGGCGCGGTCCGGCGGCTCGCCCATCGGGGTTACCGGCCGAGGAGACGGTCGCGGCCGGGAAGAAAGACCCGGTGCTAGTTGAGTTCCGCGACCTGGGCTCGCTGAAGGGGCGGCTGGGGCAGTCGCGCTTCGTGGCCGAGGGGCCGCTGTTGGTAGACCGGGCGGTGCGCGATGGGCTGCCGGTGCTGCAGATCCTGTTCACGCCGGGGTTCGCCGCCCGGCCGGAGGGGGCCGACCTGCTGCGGCGCGCCCTGGGAGCGGGCATCCCCTGCTGCCGGGTGAGCGAGGGGTTGATGGGGTCGGTGACGACCACGCGCCCGGTGCCCGTGGTGGCGGCGGCGATTTTCACCGCGATCCGCGATGCCGCGCAACTGCACCTCACCGAGCGCAGCGCCCTCCTGATCGTCGATGGGGTGGGGAACCCGAACAACCTGGGGATGGTGCTGCGCACGGCGGACGCCGCCGGCGTGGAGGCGGTGGTGCTGATCGGCGAGGGGGCCAGCCCGTTCCACAAGGAGTGCGTGCGCGCCTCCCGCGGCGCGGTGGGGCGGCTGCCGCTGTTTGGCAGCGCCGACGCAGAGGCGTTCCTGCGGGGGCTGGCAGCCCGGGGCTTCCACATCCTGGGGGCAACGGCGCGGGCGGCACACGACCTGTACGCCGCGACGATTGAGCGTCCGGCCGCCTTCGTGATCGGCAACGAGACGGAAGGGATCCGCGAGGAGATCCTGGCGCTGTGTACCGACCGGGTGCGGATCCCGATGGCACCGGGGCAGTCGTCGCTGAATGTGGGGGTGGCGGCCGGCATCTTGCTCTACGAGCTGGTGCGGCGCCAGCGCGAGCGCAACGGTTCGGCATAGCCCCGCGGGCCCTGGCGCGGCAGGAAGGGCAGGCGATGGAGTATCCGCTGGTGCGGGCGCTGTTGGCGGCGGTGCCGATCCTGGTGGTGGGCGTGCTGATGGTTGGGTTCGTCTGGCCGTCAACGCGCGCCATGCTCGTGGGATATGCCACCGCCCTGGCGATCGGCGTGGCTTTCTGGCGCATGCCAGCCCTCCTGGTTGCCGCATCGGCGATCGCGGCGCTGGTGACCGCCTTCTCCATCCTCCTGATCATCTTTGGCGCCGTGCTGATCCTGAAGCTGCTGCAGACCAGCGGCGCCGTCGGCGGGATCGCCGCCAGCCTGACCGGGATCACGCGCGACCGGCGCGTGCAGGCACTGCTGATCGGGTGGCTGCTGGTAACGTTTGTCGAGGGAGCGGCTGGATTCGGCACGCCGGCGGCGGTGGCGGCGCCGCTGCTGCTCGGGCTCGGGTTCCCGCCCCTGGTGGCGGTGGTGATCGCCCTGTTGGCTAACAGCGCGCCGGTCAGCTTCGGGGCGGTTGGCACCCCGATTCTGGGCGGGTTCGCGCCACTCCGGGGGGTGGTCAACCTGCCGGCGGGGGTCGGGTTCGAGGCGTTCCTGTCGGGCATCGGGGTGTACACGGCGCTGGTTCACCTGTTGATCGGCACGTTCATTCCGCTGTTGGCGGTGGCGCTGATGACGCGCATCGGCGGCGGGTCGTTCCGCGACGGGCTGGCCGTATGGCCGATCGCCCTCTTTGCCGGGGCCGCCTACACGCTCTCGTCGCTGGTGATCGCGGTGGCAGTGGGCCCGGAGCTGCCGGCCCTCCTGGGATCGCTGGTCGCCATTCCGGCGGTGGCGTTCGTCGTGTCGCGCAGGTGGCTGTGCCCGCGCCGCAGTTGGGAGTTTCCGCCACGGCAAGAGTGGCCGCCCGACTGGGTGGGCGAGATCGAGCCGGGGACAGGGGAGGAGGCCTCGGCGGCGATGTCGGCCGCGCGGGCCTGGCTGCCCTACCTCCTCATCGGGGCGTTTCTGCTGATCAGCCGGGTGCCCGCGTTCGGGATCGCCCCGCTGCTGCGAGCCGTTTCGTGGAACTGGCCCCAGATCCTGGGCACGCCGATTGAGGCCAGCCTGCAGCCCCTGTACAACCCGGGAATTCTGCCGTTTCTGGCGGTGGCGCTGCTGCTGCCGCGGCTGTTCGGCATTGCCCCGGAGCAGACCCGGCAGGCGTGGCGCGATACCGCGCACACCCTGGCGCCGGCGGCGGTCGCCCTGGCCTTCACACTGGGGATGGTGCGGGTGATGATGGACTCCGGGCTGGCCGGCAGTGGCGATTCCATGATCCTGGCGTTGGCCCACGCGGCGTCGGCGGCCACCGGCGAGCACTGGGTTTTCCTGTCGCCGCTGGTGGGCGTGCTGGGGGCGTTCATCTCCGGAAGCGCCACGGTGTCGAACATCCTCTTCGGGCACTTTCAGTACACCACGGCGACCGGGGCGGGGCTGGCGCCCACCGAGGTGCTGGCGCTGCAGGCGGTGGGCGCCGCCGCCGGCAACATGATCAGCATCCACAACGTAGTGGCGGCGTGCGCGACGGTCGGCATCGTGGGCAAGGAGGGCCTGGTGATCCGCACCAATCTGCTGCCGTGCCTGGGGTATGGGCTGCTGGCGGGAGGGATCGGCTGGCTGCTCCTGGCGCTGTGGCCGGCAGGCCCCTGATCACCGGGCACTCCGCTGGTCTGTTGACGCGGCCTACGGCTCTGGCTCTGCCGGTGGGTCCTCCCGCTTCTCGGCCGGTCCCAGGCCGATATGCCCGGTGCCTACCTCCGCTGGTGGCGAAGGGTTGTCCTCTTCGCCAGGGTAGCCGCGCAGCACCGGCTCGCGCTCGTCGATAGCGGCGCGCAGCGCGTCGGGGTCTTTGAGGCCGGGGGCCATCCCGAAGCGGTCACCGCCGGTGGGGGTGATCCCCAGCGCCTCCGCCTCCTCCGGCTCCGGGGTGATCGTCTTCTTTAGCTCCCGCGCGTACTCCTCCGGGGCCCCCCGCTCGGCGATCTTCTTCAGCTCTTCCAGGGTTGGCTCTTCGGCCATGAGGTACTCCTCCTCCGGTGGTGCCGTTGCGGGAGGCGTACCCGCTGGCCGGACGCGGCAAACGGGCTGGCCGCGCCACCCGGCAGGAGTTGCCCGACGGCCGGCGGAACCTCCTCGGGTACGGGCCGGCCGCGAGCCACGAGGCAAACGGGTAGGAAGAGCCCAAGAACGCGGTTGTGCCGCGCGCGGGGCGGCCGGCCAGGGAGGACAGCGCATTGGCAAAGAAGCAGTGGAGCAATCCCCCGGCGATGGAGATCGATCCGGGCAAGCACTATCTGGCGACGATCCAGACCAACCGAGGCAACATCGAGCTGGAGCTGTATCCGGAGTTTGCGCCGAAGACGGTGAACAACTTCGTCTTCCTGGCGCGCCAGGGTTACTACGACGGGGTGAAGTTCCACCGGGTGATCGCCAACTTCATGATCCAGGGGGGCGATCCGACCGGCACCGGCCGCGGTGGCCCCGGCTATCAGTTCGCCGACGAGTTTGCCGGCAACCCGCTGAAGCACGACAAAGGGGTGATCTCGATGGCGAACGCCGGTCCGGGCACCAATGGCAGCCAGTTCTTCATCACCCATTCGCCTCAGCCGCACCTGAACGGGAAGCACACGGTGTTCGGCCAGGTGATCGCCGGCCAGGACGTGGTGGACGCCATCCAGCAGGGCGACGTGATGGAGAAGGTGACCGTGAGCGAGAGCCCGGCCTGAGCCCCGGCCTTCGGCCATTCCCGTCCCCGGCCTCCCTCTCCCGGGAAGGAGGCCGGGGGAGTCAGGGAACCCAATGCAAAGCCAACGCGACATCCGCATTTTGCGCGAGCTGGCGAAGCGCTACGCGGAGGTATGCCAGAAGGAGACCTACGCCGAGCGCCGCGCGCTGTGGCGGAAGCACAACAGCCTGATCAAGACGCGGCCGCTGATCTACGTGCGCTGGCTGGCGGCCTGGCACGAGGCGCCCGAATCGCACCTGGAGTGCGAGGACCCGTTCTTCCGGCGGCACGAAGAGTTTCTGCGGCAGATGCTCTTTCAGGATACGCTGGAAGATGACTACGTCCTGGAACCGTGGATCACCCAACCGGCCAGCTACGTGCTGCCCCCGGAGGGGATCTGGGGGGTGCCATTCGGGCGCACCCCAACCACGCGGCCCGGCGGCTCCTGGAAGTACGACCCGCCTCTGAAACGGCTGGAAGACATCGAGAAACTGGTGGCCCCCCACCACGTGATCGACGAGGAGGCCACCCGCCGCAACGTCGAGCGCCTGCAAGAGGCCGTGGGCGATATCCTGACGGTGAACGTAGAGCGCGCGCCGGTCTACCGGGTCTGGAACGGAGACCTCTCCACCTGCCTGGCCTACCTGCGCGGCCTGGAGCAGGTGATGTGGGACATGGTCGACCACCCGCAGTGGCTGCATCGCCTGCTCGCCTTCCTGCGCGACGGCGTGCTGACCACCCACGCGGAGGCGGAGCGCGCCGGCGACTGGCACCTGGCCGACCACGAGAACCAGGCGATGCCCTACGCCGAGGAGCTTCCCGATCCGCGGCCCAACAGCGAGAGCGTGCCGCGCCGCCGGCTGTGGGCCTTCGCCGCCGCGCAGGAACTCACGCTCGTCTCGCCGGCAATGCACGACGAGTTCATGCTGCGCTACCAGATTCCGATCCTGGAGCAGTTCGGGCTGGTCGCGTATGGCTGCTGCGAGGACCTGACGCACAAGATTGACCTGCTGCGCCGGCTGCGCAACCTGCGCCGCATCGCCGTCACCCCGCGCGCCGACGTGTGGCAGTGCGCGGCGCAGATCGGGCGCGACTACGTGATCTCCTGGCGGCCGAACCCGGCGGAGATGATCTGCTGCGGCTTCGACCCGGAGCACATCCGCCGGGTAGTGCGCGACGCGATGGAGGCCTGCAAGGGCCTGCACGTCGACATCACCCTGAAGGACGTGGAAACCGTGCAGCACCAGCCAGAGCGCCTGCGCGAGTGGGTGCGGATCGTGCGGGCGGTGAGCGACGACTACTGACGGGAGTAGGGAGGTCGGATGGATCAACGCTTCATGCGCCTGGCGATCGCGCAGGCGCGGGAGGGAATTCAGCGGGGGCAGACGCCGTTTGGGGCGTGCATCGTCCGGGATGGCGTGGTGGTGGCCGGCGCGCACAACGCGGTGTGGGCGCACACCGACATCACCGCCCACGCCGAGATCGAGGCGATCCGGGCGGCTTGCCGGGCTCTAGGCACGGTGGACCTCTCCGGCTGCACGATCTACTCGACCTGCGAGCCGTGCCCGATGTGCTTCAGCGCCTGCCATTGGGCGAATCTTGACCGCATCGTCTACGGCGCCACGATTGCCGATGCCGCCCGGGCCGGCTTCCGCGAGCTGGCGATCCCCAACGAGCAGATGAAGTCCTACGGACAAAGCACGATCCAGCTAACCAGTGGTGTGCTGCACGCCGAGTGTGCCGCTCTCTTTGAGGAGTGGGGCGCCCGGCCCGACCGGCGGAGCTACTGAGGAGATTGCGAATCGGGAATCGCGGATCGCGAATCGCGAATCGCGAATCGGGGCCGCGCTCGCTGTAGAAGGGATCTCCTGCGCCGCCAGGTCGGATCGCCGGCGTCTCGCCGGCCGCCGTAGGATGCGTCTCCGGCCCTGATACCGTCTCCGGTTTGCGGCGCGGCGGCCGCGCGGCCGGAGCGCTTTGGCTTTGGTTCAAGGGAGTAGAGGGATGCAAGCATTGCGTTTTGATGGTACGGTGCGGCTGGAGCGGGAGGCGCCGCCGCCGCTGCCGGGGCCAGGGGAGGCGTTGGTAGACGTGCATCTGGCCGGCATTTGTGCCACCGACCTGGAGATCACTCGTGGTTACATGGGCTACCAGGGAATCCTGGGACACGAGTTCGTCGGCACGGTGCGGCAATCGCCCGAGGGCACGCTGAATGGGCAGCGGGTGGTGGGCGAGATCAACGCCGGCTGTGGCGAGTGTGATTGGTGCCGGCGCGGCCTGCAGACGCATTGTCCTACGCGCACGGTGATCGGGATCCAGGGGCGCGAGGGGGCCTTTGCCGAGCAGATCGCCCTCCCGGCGCGCAACCTGCATCGGGTGCCAGCAGAGATCAGCGATGAGGAGGCGGCATTCGTGGAGCCGCTGGCGGCCGCCTTCCGCATCGTGGAGCAGGTGCCGGTGGGGCCGCTGCACCGGGTAGTGCTGCTGGGGGATGGCCGGCTTGGGCTGCTGGCGGCCCAGGTGCTGGCGCTGACCGGGTGCGACCTGGTGGCGCTGGGTCACCACCCGGAGAAGCTGGCGCTGCTGGAGGCGCGGGGGATCCGCACCGCGGCGCCAGAGGAGGTGCCAACCCACCGCGCCGACGTGGTGGTCGATGCTACCGGCTCGCCGGAAGGGTTTGCCCAGGCGCTGGCGCTCACGCGGCCGCAGGGGATCGTGGTGCTGAAGACCACCTGCGCCGGCCGCAGTCCGGTGGCGCTGGCGCCGCTGGTGGTGGACGAGGTGACGGTGGTGGGCTCGCGCTGCGGGCCGTTCGCGCCGGCGCTGCGGGCGTTGGCCGAGCGGAAGGTAGACGTGCGCCCGCTGATCGCGGCCTGCTACCCGCTCTCAGATGGAGTGGCGGCGCTGGAGCACGCCGGCCGACCGGGGGTGCTGAAAGTTCTCCTCGATTGCCGCGCGTGAGGCAATGCGCGGCCGCTCGCTAAAGGAGGCCGCCTGGCCGGTGTCGAAAAGATGGCTATAAAATGTGTTGGAGTCGGCCCGCGCGGCCATGCGATGCGGTGGCAGCGCGGGTAGACTCAGGCCATGGGTTTGCCGGGTGATGGCTCCCTTTGACGTTTTGCACGGTTACCCGCGCCCGGAGGGTATCCCAGAGTAGGAATGATGGAGAGACCGATTCCGCCGCGAATCGTGCGGCCCCGCCAGCGCCGCGCCCGCCTGTTGGGACG
>JAAZEB010000070.1 GCA_012512505.1 Armatimonadota bacterium
GGCGAGAGCGAGAACGAGCCGCCGGTGATCCGAGGCTGGACGGTGACGCCCGACCCGGTGCCGCCGGGCAACACGGCACAGATCAGTATCGAGGCGCACGACCCGGACGGGGATGCCCTCACCTACAGCTGGAGCGCGGCGGCCGGCACGCTGAGCGGCTCGGGGGCCACGGTGACCTGGACGGCGCCGAACACGGAGGGCACCTACAGCGTGACCGTGAGCGTGAAGGATGCCAAACACCCGGCGGTGACCCAGACGCACGACGTGGTGGTCTCCTCAGGCGCCCGCTACCAGGTTCAGGAGGTGAAAGGCTTCAGCCCGAGGGGGATGAACAACCACGGCCAGCTCGCCGGCTCCACCCAGGATCATCCGGCGGCGGTGTGGGACAATGGAGTGGTGACCCTTCTCCCGGATCAGCACGCGGGCCGGACGTTCTACGCGACGGACATCAACGACCAGGGGGTGGTGGTCGGGATCGGCTTCTGGCGCTCCTACTATTACTATGTGGCGCACGACCTGTACCTCGCCTGCCGCTGGGTGAACGGCAACCCGTTCACTCTCGACGGGATCTGGCACTGGAGCACCCTGCGCATCAACAATGTCGGCCGCTACGCCGGCAACCTCTACCCGTTCACCTATGGGAGTAACGCTCCTGGCCCCGGTGGCCAACCCTACGGCACCCGGGTCGGGGTCGACGGCAACGCGCTGGGAGCACTGCCCTGCGAGATCTACGGCTTCATCGACGGTACGAACTGGGGGCCGACCGGAAATTACTGGAACGAGAGCCGCACCTACTTTAATGGGATCAGCGACAGTGGCTACGTGGCTGGCCTGGCCCAGATCACCCAGGACGGCAATGGGGGCCTCTATCACGCCACGCTCTGGCAGAACGGGGTCGCGGTGGACCTGGACCCCGGTTCCCCCTACTATAGCTCCGCCATGGACGTGAACAACCTGGGCCGCGTGGTGGGCTACCACCACGAGCCGACCCTCCCGGGGCAAGCCCGCCAACGCGCCTGCCGCTGGGCCAGTGGGAACCGTACTAACCTGCCGGATCTCCCTGGCGGGGTCTCCAGCCAGGCCTGCTTCATCAACGATGATGACCAGATCGTGGGCATGTGCTACACCGGCAACCTGTCCTGCGTGGTGATCTGGGAGAACGGCACCGTCACCGACGTGAACACCCTCTGCAATCCCCTGCCCGATGGCATCGTGCTGGAAAAAGTGCTCGATGCCAACGAGGTGGGCCAGATCCTCTGCACCGGGCGGAGCCCGGACGGAAAAGCAACCGGCGTCTACCTGCTCACCCCGCGCCAGTCACGGCTCCGCCCCGGCCGGCGTTGAGAGCGGGACGCCCGGCTATTCGTCGCCGAGGCAGGTGCCAACGCGGCGGGCAGTCTCAATGAGGGGGTGGTCGAGCGGCACGGTCCGTAGCCGCCCGGCCACCTCCTCCAGGGGCACCGGCACGCACTCGCGCCCGCGGATGGCAACCATCACCCCGTAGACGCCCCGGGCGATCAGGTCGGCGGCGACGGTTCCCAGGCGAGTTGCGAGGAGGCGGTCAGCCGGAGTGGGGGTGCCGCCGCGCTGCAGGTGGCCGAGCACGGTCACCCGCGCTTCCAGGTGGGTGCGCTGCTGCAGCTCCGCGGCCAGCCACGCGCCAACGCCGCCGGCCCCGGCCACGGAGGCGAGCGCCTCACCAGCCTGAGCGCGCTTCTTGCGTTTCTTGCCTTCCGGGTCGCCCTCCGCCAGAGCCGGCGTGGCGGGAAAGGCCCCCTCCGCCACCACCACGATGCTGAAGCGCCGGCCGCGGCGCAGGCGAGACACCAGGCTGTCGGCCACGCAGTCGAGGTTGTAGGGGATCTCCGGGATGAGGATCACGTCGGCACCGCCGGCCACGCCCGCCCCCAGGGCAAGCCAGCCGGCGTTGTGCCCCATCGTCTCCACCACCATGATCCGGTGGTGGCTATCCGCCGTGGAGTGGAGGCGGTCAATCGCCTCCGCCACGATGGTGAGCGCCGTGTCGTAGCCAAAGCAGACGTCGGTGCCCCAAACGTCGTTGTCAATCGTCTTGGGGAGGCCGACAATCCTCAGGTCGCCCTGCTTCATCAGGCGCAGCGCGTTCTTCATCGTGCCGCCGCCGCCGAGGCAGACCAGGCAATCGAGGTGCAGGCGCCGGTAGTTGGTGATCGCCACGGCGGTGAGATCTACCTCGCTGCCGTCGGTGATCGGCATCCGGTGGGGCTTGTCGCGGCTGGTGCCCAGGAAGGTGCCCCCCTTGGTGAGGATGCCGGAGAAGTCACCCTCGCCCAGCGTCCGGGTGCGGTTCTCCACCAATCCCCGGAAGCCGTCGAGGATCCCGATCACCTCCATGCCGTGCAGGCTCAACGCCGGCTTGCCCACCCCCCGGATCGCCGCGTTCAGCGCCGGGCAGTCGCCGCCCGATGTCAAGATGCCGATACACCGCGCTCTGGCCTGCTCGCCCACCTGGTCCCCCCAATCGTCCGGTCGGCTCGTCCAGCCCACCCCGCCCCTGGGCGCTGCCGCGGGGCGCTCCCCCACTCTGCTCAGGACACGCACTCCCCGGCGGTGGATCCCCTCAATGGCAGCGCCCGGCGCACCGCCGCGCGGGGATGCGCTGGACGGCGGTGCGCCAGGGGTCCGCAGATACGGGTCAGAGTGCCCGAGCCATCGGGTTTCACACTATGGGAAGCCGCATGGCTGCGGCACTCCGTTACTCTCCCAGGCAACTGGCCGGAGTGCCCGAGCCATCGGGCTACACACTATGGGAAGCCGCATCGCTGCGGCACTCCGTTACTCTCCCGGGGGATTGCCGGAGTGCCCGAGCCATCGGGCATCTTGGCCGCATGGCTGCGGCACTCCGCTACCGTCCGGGTAGGCTCTCAGTCGACTACATAGCCGAGCTTGCGGCCAACCGCTTTGACCGCTTCGAGGAACTCCTCGTAGTTCTCCTCATGCAGCCGGAAGCCGCTCCGCGTCGGGCCGGAGTAGCCGGGGTTATCGCCACGCGGCGGGCGGTCTACATACTCGCGGATGTCGAACGCCTGGTCACCGCTGCGGCGCTTGCCGATCTGAAAGACCAGCTTGCTGGTGCGGCCGATCTCCATCTCGGTCACCACCTCGGCATCCTGAAGGGCACCGGGATGCGGCTTCGCTTCTGGTGCCGGCGCGGCGGCTTGTGGTTCCTGCGCGGGCGCCGCGGCACCCGCCTGCGGTTCCTGTGTCTCTGCCATCTATCTCCCTTCCTCACCGGCGGCGCGCCCGGCGGGCCACCGCGGCCCAAGGCCGTCGCCGTTTCACGCGGTACATCTCACGGGGCTTCGGGGGCCTCGCCGAGCACCACCGTCACCTCCCCCTGCTCTCCCTGCCGCTGCAGGAGCAGGGTAACCCGATCTCCCACCTTGTGCCGCTGCACTACCAACCGCAACTGCTCCGGGTTGCGGATCGTGGTCTGGTCCACCCGCAAGAGGATGTCGCCCGGCTGCAGGCCACCCCGGTCGGCGGCAGAGCCGGGCACCACTTCGGTCACGAAGACGCCGACGCCCGGCTGAAGCCCCACCTGGGCAGCGGCATGCTCCGGAACCTGCACCGCGCCCACTCCCAGGAAGGCGCGGGTGGTGGAACCGTGCTCCACCAGTCGCTCGGCCACCTGTTGGGCGGTGTTCACCGGGATGGCGAAGCCAAGGCCCTGCGCCGCCTCGATGATCAGGGTGTTGATCCCCACCACCTGGCCGCGCGAGTTCACCAGCGGCCCGCCGGAGTTGCCCGGGTTGATCGCGGCGTCGGTCTGAATCATGTTCTCCAGCACCACCCCGGGTTGCGGCCGGATGGTGCGGTTCAGCGCGCTCACCACGCCGGTGGTCACCGTGCTCTGGAACCCCAGCGGGTTGCCGATGGCGATCACCGGCTCACCCACCCGCAGCGCCGTCGAATCTCCCAGGGGCGCGGCCGGCAGGTTCTCGCCGCGCACCTGCACCACAGCGATGTCGTTCGCCGGGTCGCGCCCGATCAAACGCCCCGGAAGGGTTCGCCCGTTGGCAAGCCGCACCCGGATCTCCGCGGAGCCGGCCACCACATGGCTGTTGGTGAGAATGCGCCCATCGGGGCTGACAATCACCCCGGAGCCCTGGCCCTCCGAGGGCGGGGTAACGCCGAAGAACGTCTCGCGGCCGGGCACCACGGTGGTGATCGACACGACGGCGGGCCCCATCCGCTGGACGATGTCGACCACCGGGTCGGCGGCGGCGCTTCCGGCCACCGGGGTGGCCGGCGGGGGCGCGTTCACCACCGGGGGCGGAGCGGTATCGCGGACCAGCCAGGATCGCCCGAAAGTAAGGGTCAGGCCAGTGCCGACCACGGCCCCGAGAAGTGCCGCCACGAAGATGGCCAGTGGACTGCGCTCTGCCATGCGGTACTCCTTGCCGCCGCCCCGCCCTCCCAAGGGGGCGGCCTCCCGCCAAGTATACCACGGCTTGCCGCCGCTGAAAACCCCCCCTGGCACCGCGCCTCCGCCTAGCAAACGTTCGATGGAGCGACGGGGCCCTTCCTTGCTTGCCGGGGCGATTGCGCAACCGGACCGCTGAAGGAATGTGGCGGCAGGAAACCGGATCCAGGGCTGCGAACAGAGAGGCGACAGCGGGCCCCGGCCGCTGGGCGACGCCGCCGGCCGGAAACGCCGATGGCCGGGCGCAAACCGGACGGGTGACACTAACCCGGGATGTTGACTTTGCGATTGGGGTTGGAGAATCGTGGACAAACGTGTGCTGAAGGTGGGACTGCCCAAGGGAAGCCTCCAGGAATCGACCATTGCGCTCTTCCGCAAGGCGGGTTACAGCATCACCGTTAACGGGCGATCTTACTTGCTCGAGGTGGACGACGCCGAGCTGGAAGGCTTGCTCATCCGTCCTCAGGAGATTCCCCGCTATATCGAGGATGGCATCATCGACTGTGGCCTCACCGGTTACGACTGGCTCCTCTCCTCCGGAGCCAACCTGGTGCAGATTGCCGAGCTCGTCTACGCCAAGGTCGGGTTCGGGCCGGTGCGCATCGTCTGCGCCGTGCCCCAGGACGACCCGATCCAGGATGTTACCGCGCTGCAGGGCAAGCGCATTGCCACCGAGTACGTGGACCTGACCCGGATGTGGCTGGCGACGCACGAGGTGGACGCGGAGGTGGAGTTCTCTTGGGGTGCCTGCGAGATGAAGGTGCCGACGCTCGCCGACGCGGTCGTGGTGAACACCGAGACCGGCAGCTCGCTGCGGGCGCACGGACTGCGTGTGGCGTTTGAGCTGATGCAGAGCACCACCCGCTTCGTGGCTAACCCGCGCTCCTGGGAGGACCCCTGGAAGCGGCACAAGGCTGAGAACCTGGCGATGCTCCTGCAGGGGGCGATCAACGCCCAGGACCTGGTCGGCCTGAAGATGAACGTGCGCCGTGCCGATCTCGACGCGGTGATGTCGGTGCTGCCCGCGCTGCGCCAGCCCACCATCTCGGCGCTCACCGAAGAGACCTGGGTGGCCGTGGAGACGATCCTCGACCAACGCAAGGCGCGCGAGCTGGTGCCGGAGCTGAAGCGCGCCGGCGCCGAGGGAATCGCCGCCTACCCGCTGGCGATGGTCGTCTACTAGGGACCACAAACAGAGCCTCGACGCCGCGGGGCGCCCGGCAGCCAACCCTCAGCGGATGCGGTTGCCGGCGGCCACGCGGCTTCCCGGCATGGAAGCCCGAGGATCCAGCGCGCGGCCAGCGCGTCGCGCTGCGAGGATGGCGGCGGGCCATCCGTCGGGATGCGCCCACCAGCGCAAGCGAACAGCCTGGCGCGGGCCGGTAGCACTCTTCGCCGGCCCGCGTCCGTTTTGATAGGAAGTGGTACAAAGCCTCTTGGGTCAGCCAGTTGAGCGCGGCGCCGTGCCGCCCACGCGCTGGATTGTCGCCGAGCCGGTGCCGTCGGCCATCCGCGCCGCCGCGCCGGCACTGTCTCCAGTGCTCGCCCAGATCCTCTACAACCGCGGTCTCCTCCAGCCGGGAGTGTCGGCGGAAACGCTCACGCGCTTCCTCTCGCCACGGTGGGAAGACGGCCTGCACGATCCGTTCCTGATGGCCGACATGCAGCCCGCCGTGGAGCGAATCCTCCACGCCATCGAGCACCAGGAGAAGATCGGCGTCTACGGGCACTACGACGCCGACGGCATCACCGCGATGGTGCTGCTGGCCCAGGTGCTGGACTACCTGGGCGGACATCCCCTCCTCTACCTTCCCAGCCGGTCGGACGACTACGGCGTGAACGCCACCGGGATCGCCGAACTGGCCAGCCAGGGGGCGCGTCTCCTCATCAGCGTAGACTGCGGCATCCGCTCCTTCACCGCCCCCGAGGTAGCGGCCCGCTACGGCATCGACGTGGTGATCACCGATCACCACACCGTCCTGTGCCAGGAGGGGCGCGAGGTGTTGCCCCCGGCGCTGGCTGTTCTCAACCCGATGCGCGCCGATTGCCCCTACCCCTACAAGGGGCTGGCTGGCGTGGGCGTCGCCTTCAAGTTGGCGCAGGCGCTGCTGCAGGCGCGCGGCCGGCGCACCGGGAACGACGGGGGCAACTTCGCCAAGTGGCTGCTCGACCTGGTCTGCCTGGGCACCGTCGCCGATGTGGTGGACATCCTGGACGAGAACCGCACCCTGGTGCGCCTGGGGCTGCAGGTGCTGCAGCACGCCCGCCGGCCAGGCCTAAGCGCGCTGATGGAGGCGGCCGGCACCCGGCGCGAGCGCCTCAACGTGGACGCGGTTGCCTTCCAGTTGGCGCCACGCATCAACGCGGCCGCCCGGCTGGGCACGCCGCAAACAAGCCTGGATCTGCTGCTGGCGGCCGGCACGGCGACCGCCCGGCCGCTGGCTCAACAGCTCAACGCGCTGAACCAGCGGCGCCAGCGCCTCACGCAGGAGGCACTGGCAATGGTGGCCCAACGCTACGGCGACACCCTGACGGAGCACAAGGCGATTATCGCCGCCGGCCCCTGGCCGGCCGGGATTCTCGGCCTCATCGCTGGGAAGCTGGCGGAGACCTACAACCGCCCCGTCGCCGTGGTGGAGACCGGTGGTGCCGGCGAACTGCACGGCTCGGCACGGAGCCGCCCCGGCTTCCACATCGCCGAGGCGCTGGGGCAGTGCGCCGACCTCCTCACCCAGTTCGGTGGCCATGCCCAGGCCGCCGGCTTCTCGCTGCCGGCATCCAACCTGGAAGCGTTCGGCGAGCGCCTCCGAGCCCTGGCGGATGCCTACATCCCGGAAGAGGCGCTAGCACCCACGCTGGTCATCGACGCCCTGCTGGAACCAGAGCAGGTGAACGCGGCGCTGCTGGCCGAGGTGCAAGCGCTGGAACCGTGCGGTCAGGGCAACCCGGCGCCGGTCTTCGCGATGTACGGCGCGCGCGTCTGTGGCGCGGAAACGTTCGGCGCCACCAACAACCACCTGCGGCTGATGCTAGACTCTCCCGGCCGCCCCCTGCGCGTGACCGGGTGGGGAATGGGCGCCCTGGCGAAGACCCTCCGCCCCGGCAACCTGGTGGACCTCGCCTTCTCGCTAAAGGAAGACGCTTACGTCGGCCTCGCCCTCGATGCCCTGGACATCGCCGTGAGTTAGCGGATCGTGGCCCTGGCGGTAGCCGATGGGCGCGCGTGCGCCACCCCGGAGACCGGACCCCTGCCGTGCCGTGGATCCCGCCTCGCCTTTGTGGTATGATACGCCTGTCAGTCGGAAGGGAGAGGCGTGGTGCTGCAGGCGCGTTGGGGTGAGGTGACGGAAGTGCTGGCCCGGCGGGAGGGCGCCGTTGAGGTGCGGGTTGCTTTTGCCTCGGCCCCGGAGCTGGACGGCCCGGCGCTGCTGTATCCCACGCTGACCGGGCCGGCCGCCCCCGGCGACCGCGTGCTGGTGAACACCACGGCGGTGCAGCTTCGCCTGGGCACGGGCGGCCTCCACTTCGTGATGGCGGTGGAGCGCGCCGAGGCGCTGACGCCCGCCGCGGATGGGCACATCGTCAAGCTGCGCTACACGCCGCTGCAGCACACGGTGCGCACCGTGGAAGAGGGCCCCGATGCCGAGCGCCTCGATGCCTGCCCCGGGCTGGCGGGGATGCCGGTGGTCACCGCCGAGCTGCATAGCCAGGTGGCCGCCATCGCCGCCGGGGTGCACGCCGCCGCGCCCCACGCCCGCGTCGTCTACTTGATGCCAGACACAGCCGCCCTGCCCCTGCCCCTCAGCCGCCTGGTGCCCCGCCTGAAAGATGCTGGCCTGATCGCGCGTACGATCACCTGCGGGCAGGCGTTCGGGGGCGACCTGGAGGCGGTCTCGCTGCCCTCGGCCCTGGTGGCCGCCAAAGTGGTGGCCGGCGCCGACGTGGTGATCATCGCCCAGGGCCCGGGCAATGCCGGCACCGGCACCCGGTTGGGCTTCTCCGGCATCGCTCAGGCCGACTGGCTGCACTCCGCCGCCGCGCTGGAGGGCACACCGATCGCCGCCGCCCGCATCAGCTTTGCCGACCCGCGCCCACGGCACCACGGCCTCAGTCATCACACCCTCACCCTCCTCGAACGCTTCACCCTCTGCCCCGTGACCCTGGCGCTGCCGCAGCTGCCGCCCGAGCAGGCCGACTGGATTGGCAGCCAAATTGCTCCCCTCCTCCCCAAACACCGGATAGAGACCTATGATGGCGAGCCGGCGCTGAGCCTGCTGTCCCGCCTTGGCCTCCCAGTCACCACGATGGGCCGCACGGTGGAGCAGGAACGCGCCTTCTTCCTCGCCGCCGCGGCGGCCGGGGTGGCCGCGGCCGCCCGTCTGGGGTAACCCTCTATCCGCCAGGGGGAGAGGGGCGACGAATATGCGCCAACTTAGGGGCTGACGGATGCACCCGCCACGGATTCAAGGGCAGGGGAAAGGGGCGCCAGACTTTGTGAAGGCAAACCGGACCCAGCAGCCTGCGGGGAGGCGAGTGTAAGAAGCCCCGAGCCTTCGTGAGGAAGCGGGATCAGCCAACCGAGACGGTAGCGCACGCGCTGGAGAACGGCCTGGACTGCGAGCGCAAGCTGGGTGCTGCTTCTTGACACCCAGCCACTTATTTAGATATTATATACGCCATAGCAGTAGCAGCCTCCTTTCCGAGCGTTTGCTAACCCAGCGTTGCGTGTCGCTACGCGATCTCTTTCCTGGCGAGTGGGTGGCACCCACCTGCTATCCATCTATCCCCTAAGTTGGCGCATGTTGGAGGGACGACGTTTATGTGTGGTATCACAGGCTACGTGGGCGCTCGCCAGGCACTGCCGCTGGCGCTCGACCAACTTCGCAAACTGGAGTACCGCGGCTATGACTCGGCGGGCGTGGCGTTGCTGGACGCGGCCGGGTTGCAAGTGGTCAAGAGCGTCGGCAAGATTGCCAGCCTGGACCCGCTCCTGGACGGCCACGGCAATGGCTGCCTCCTCGCCATTGCCCACACGCGCTGGGCTACCCACGGCCGGCCCTCCACTGATAATGCGCACCCCCACACCGACTGCTCGGGGCAGATCGCCGTGGTCCACAACGGCATCATCGAGAACTACCTGGCCCTGCGCGAGCGCCTGGAGGCCGCGGGGCACACCTTCCGCTCCGAAACCGACACCGAGGTGCTGCCCCACCTGATTGAGGAACACCTTCAAGCGGCTGAAGGCGCCGGCGAGGCAGATCCGCTGGCGGCGGCCCTCCGCGCCACCCTCCGCGAAGTGCGCGGCTCCTTTGCCATCGCGGTGGTCAGCGCCCACACGCCCGACCGCCTTTACGTCGCCCGGCGCGACAGCCCGCTGGTGATCGGCCTCGGTGCCGGGGAGCATTTCATCGCCTCCGACATCCCCGCGCTGCTGGCGCACACGCGCGACGTGCTGGTGCTGGAGGATGATGACATCGGCGCGGTCTCGCCGACCAGCGTCACCCTGCACAAGCTGGACGGCACGCCGGTGCAGCGCGCCCCGCTGCGCATCACCTGGGACGCGGCCGCCGCCGAGAAGGGCGGCTACGACCATTACATGCTGAAGGAGATCCGCGAGCAGCCGGCCACTATCCGCGACACGATGCGCGGCCGCGTCACCCCCGAGGGCCGGGTGGACCTGAGCGGCGAGGTGAGCCTCCCCGCCGAGAAGTGGCGCGCCTTCAACCGCATCACCCTGGTGGCGTGCGGCACCGCCTACTACGCCGGCTATGCCGCGCGCTACTTCTTCGAGCGTCTCCTGCGCCTGCCGGTGGAGCTGGAGATCGCCTCCGAGTTTCGCTATCGCGACCCGATCCTGGACGAGCACACCCTGGTGGTGCCGATCAGCCAGTCGGGCGAGACGGCGGACACCCTGGCGGCGGTTCGCCTGGCGCGCCGTCAGGGCGCCACGGTGCTGGGGATCGTCAACGTGGTCGGCTCCTCGATTGCCCGCGAGGCAGACCAGGTGCTGCACACCTGGGCCGGCCCCGAGATCTGCGTGGCTTCCACCAAGGCCTACACCTCCCAGCTCATTGCCCTCTACCTGCTGGGGCTGCACCTGGCTGGTGTACGGCAGGAGGGCACGCACCCGCTGGCCGAGCCACTGGTTGGCGCCATGCAGGCGCTGCCCGCCCTGGTCGAACAGGCGCTGGACAACGACCGCGTCGTGCAGGAGATGGCGCACAACTTCACTCGCTCGCCCGACTTCTTCGTCCTCGGGCGGGGGCTGGACTACGCCGTGGCGCTGGAGGGCGCGCTGAAGCTGAAGGAGATCTCCTACATCCACGGTGAGGCCCTGGCCGCCGGAGAGATGAAGCACGGGCCGCTGGCGCTAGTCTCCGAGGGAACCCCGGTGATCTGCCTGGCCACGCAGGATGATTTGCGGGAGAAGATGCTCTCCAATATCAAGGAGGTGAAGGCGCGGGGCGCGACCGCCATCGCCGTGGTCAAGGAAGACGATACCGAAACCGCGCGGATCGTGGACTACGTCGTGCGTGTGCCCCGCACCCTGGACGAGTTGATGCCGGTCGTGGCGGTGGTGCCGCTGCAACTGCTGGCCTATTACGTGGCGCGCGACCTGGGCCGCGAGATTGATCAGCCGCGCAACCTGGCCAAGAGCGTCACCGTAGAGTGAGGCCAGCGGTTCTGGGGAGGAGGGAGGTAGGAAGATGAGGTTACTCAGTGTGGTAGGGTGGGTGGTCCTCTGCGCGAGCGCGGCGACAGCCGGCCCGGCGGCGCCGGGCCATCCGGGTGGGGCACCGGGAATGGGAGGCGGCATGCACGGCGCCCCCGGACGGCACCCGAACGCCCTGATGGCGCCAGTCGCCGCCATCCTTTCGCACCGGCCAATGCTCAACCTGACCGACCAGCAGGTTACCCGCCTGCAAGAGCTGCACGTCGAGAACCAGAAGGCGGCTGCCCGGCAGCTTGCCGAGGCCTACGGGGCGCACCTCGACCTGATGCAGCTTCTCAGCCGCCCGGATCCCAACCGTGGGCAGGTAGAGGCGGCGGTGCGCAACCTGGGGCGACTGGGCACGGAGCTGCTGTTGACCCAGGCCCGCGCCTATCTGGACGCGCTGAACGTGCTCACACCGGCACAGCGGCAGCAGATACAGCAGATGTTCGCCAGCACCGGCCTGGGCATGGGAAGGGGCGGGTGCCCCGGTTGCCCGATGGGCATGGGCGGCATGGGTATGGGTGGCGGCATGGGCATGGGTGGCGGCATGGGCATGGGGGGTGGCATGGCGGCACCCATGGCGCCGCCGGCGGGGCACGCCGGGGCGCAATAGTTGGGTACGCCCGGGGGTTCGGCCGAGGGCAGCCGGACCCCCGGGCCTTCGTGAAGCCCCCGCAAGCAACCGCAGCCGTACGGGGAGCGGCAGCGAGCGCCGGCCGCGTGCCTGCTGCCGCGCGGTGGCTTCCTGTCGGGCGCTCCCCTCGCCTTGACGCCTTTTTCCCCCGTCTGGTAGAATTCCGCCGATGAGGAGTTCCCCCTGTCTCCGCGCCAGGCGGCCGTTCCGCTACGAATCACCGCGCGAGAGGGCCTTGCACCAAACGACCGTGTGTGAAGGAGGAGAGCTGTGCCCCGTGCCTTTCACCTAGTGGGTCTGCTGCTGCTGTGGCCGTTGGCCGCGATCGCCGGCGAGCCCTCGGCCCCCGCCGAGGGTGCCGACGTGCTGCCCCTGCAGCCCGTGGAGGAGCTGAAGCTGCCCCTGGAGCCGGCCGCGCCGCCAGAGCTGCTGCCCGCGCCCCAGCCGCCGGCCGAGGAACCAGCCCCCCCGGTCAAGCCGATGCTGCGGACGGTGAAAGGCTACTACGTGGGTTATGCCGACGACAGCTTCGAGGCGGTGCGCCGCTACGCCTCGGCGCTCGACATCGTGGCCGGCCAGTGGCTGGCTGTCGACCGCGCCGGCCAGATCAAGGAGGCGCCGGACTTCGCCCGCAACGACGAGGTGCGCCGCATCGTCCACGCGGCCGGCCGCAAGGTGTATACCTGCGTCATCAACAAGGATTTCGACCGCGGCGTGCTCACCAGCATCCTTAGCTCCGCAGCTCGCCGCAGCGCCACCATCGACCGCATCATCGCCTTCGTGGAGAAGAAGGGGGACGATGGGATCGACCTCGACTTTGAGGGGGTGCGGGCAGGCCACCAAGCCGGCTACACCGCGTTCGTGAAGGAGCTGTCGGAGAAGCTGCACGCCCGCGGCAAGGAGCTGAGCATTGCCCTGGATGTGACCTGGGGAGGCGCGCCAAGCCCCGGGCTGGACTATCGGGTGCTAGCACAATACGCCGACAGCATCATGCCGATGACCTACACCTACGGTCCCGGCCGGGTGCCCCACAGCCCAATCAGCTACCTGGAGCAGGCCGCGAAGCTGGGGGTGCGCAGCATGGCACCTGAGAAGTTCATGATCGGGATCGGCGTCTACGGCCGCGACTACAACCTGCGCACCGGGCAGCGGACGCACCCCAACGCCCAGAAGCTCCAGGCAATCCTGGCAAACCACTCGCCGAAGGTGACCCTCAACGAGAAGACGCTGACCAAGACGCTCTCCTACCAGGACGCCAGCGGGCACGCGCACCTGATGCACTTCGACGACCCGGAAACGATCCGGGCGAAGCTAACCCGCCTGGCGGAACGCTACCAGGTGAGCGCGGTTGGGTTCTGGCGCCTGGGCCAGGAAGACCCCGCGATGTGGGACTTCATCCAGGTGGCCTCCGGCCGCAAGCGCCCGAACGAGACGGCCAGCTACTCGATACGCTCGGCGTGGTAGGCAACCACCTTGGCCTTCTCGAACCCCGGGGGCGGGAAGAGGTTCACCGGGAAGTTCACATGGGCGTTACTGCCGTTGAGCACCACTTCGCCGTTGGCCATCAGGCCACCGACGATGTAGCCGTTCCCGTTGACCACGGCGCTGCCCGCCGAGTAGATCATCCCGGCGGCCTCGGTGGCGCTGTTGGCGCTTCGCAGCGTCAGCGCCGGCTGGCCAGAGTTTCGGTCGTCGCCTAACACGACCAGCGCCACCGTGGAGAGCCGTTCGGTGTTCGTGGCGATGGCGCTCGTGGCCCGGTAGGCGCCCGCGGAGGTCATCCGACCGTTTACCACCAGCGCCACCTCGTTCTCGAGCGTGCCGTCGGGTCCGTCGATGGTGACCACCTCGTTGGTGTTCGTGCTGGGCACCGTCGTCTCGCCACTGCCGACGTAAACAACGTTCTCCGCGGCGTTGGCAGCGGCGCGGATCCGCAGGGTGGCACCGCTGACGACGGTGATCGAGGCAAAGTGGGCGGGCGCCTTGATCTCCACCAGACCACTCTTGACCGTCAGGGCGCCGGTGTCGCTCAGGGTGTAGGTACCGCCGCCGTGACCCGTGGCACGGAACTCGCCGCTCTTGAAGCCAGGCGTGTTGTAGCCGGCAAGCGTGCGCAGGTCCGGACCCCAGGGCTGACTCTCGCTGTCGTGGGCATCGGCCGCGGCGAGCCAGCGCTGCCGCGCCGCCTCCATCTCCGTGTCTGAGGGCAGCAGATCGGGCGGCTGCGGGTCGCCGGTGTTGTACTCCACGGCATCAACGGTGCCGCTGATGTAGTTGTCGTCGTAGACGGTGGCGGCGCCATCAATGTCGCAGTTGCCGGTGATGATCCCGGAGGCCGAACGCACGTGCGCGTCGGCGTGGCCGCGCTGCCCATAGGGCACCGCCTCGACCCCGGCGCCATCGCGCAGGCGCACCGCCAGGGTGCCGCCGCCATTGATCTTCACCATGCCCCGGGCGCGGATGGCGTCCGTCATCGGCTGCAGCACCGCGCGCACCTGGGCCACCGCCCGATAGCGCGCCCGCGGGTTCGCCGCCGACGGGCCCACCCACCCCACCGACTCGACCTCCACGCGGTAGGTGTCGCCGGGTGGTACCGGATAGTTGTCGCGGATGGTCACCGTGAACCCGCCCTCGGCGTCGGGCAGAACGTCCGACGCGGTGTAGGTGGCGGTGCTGCCGGCGCTGGTCACGGTGTAGGTGCCACTCTCGAAATCGCGGGTGATGGTGCCGCGGAAGTTCCACCCGTCGTTGAACGACGTCACCAGCGAGGGGTCTGGCGGGTCGGCGTCGTTGGCGGGATCGATATCGGCGCGCGTCAGCACATCGAGCGCCAGGTCGATGCCGGCATCGGCCTGGGCGTGGGCACGGACGCCGTCATAGTCGGTATGCGTCAGGCGGAAGCCCTGCACGACGTAGTCCACCAGCACCACGCCCACCCCGATCAGCACGAAGGTGAAGACGACTGCTAGCAGGAGCGCGGCGCCCGGTTCGCCGGGGCGTCTGGCGGTTCTTCGTTTCAACAGGTGCCTCCTTTCCGGCGGCCGGGCAGCGCCCGGCAAGCCGTTCAGCGCCAGTCCCGCTTATTGCGGAGCCGGTTGTTGGTGGAGGTGTAGATGCTGACCCGCGCCATCCGATTCTCCTGACCAGAATAGTCGGCCCGGCCTTGCTGCCAGGCAGCCACACGAAAGTCGGCGAGCGACGCATCGCTGACGCTGACGCGGTTGCTCGTGCCGCGCAGGAATGGCAGCGCGGCCAGCTCGTCTGCAGAGAGCGCCGCCGTGTGTGAGAACGGGGAGAAACTAGCGTGGAACTCGCCGCCGCTGGTGCCGCTCGGGCTCTGCCCGATGATCTGGCCTTCGCGGTTCCGCAGGCGAACCGCCGGTCGTGCCTGCCGGCCGAGCGGCTCCTGCCCGCTGCCGTTCCAGCCGGCCTCGTCGTCGCTGGCCTGGATGATGTCGGTGGCCACCACGCTGCTGGCGTATTTCCGCTCCAGCGTGCAGGTGCGCGTGCCGATGGTGACGGTGTTGTCGCCGCTGTTGTAGGTGTACGACGTGCTGGCCAGGGCGGCGGCGGGATAGCAGGCACGCCGAATGTCGTAGCGCCGCTCGTGGGGGGCACTCTTGCCGGTCGTCTCGGTGAAGGTCCAGACGATCGCGTCGTAGGCGCCAACGTTCTTCCCAGAGGCGTCCAGCACCACGCGCGTGTCGCTGCCAACGCGCTCCAGCGACGGCAGCAGGAAGATGGTGGTGAAGCGGTCGTCCTCAGGAGTGCCGCCGTTGTCGCTGCCAGCGGTGGTGACGTAAGAGCGGCCGGAGTCCGACCACCCACTGGTAGAGGGCACCGAGAAGGTGGTCAGGATGGCGAACGCCTCGGAGGCGTCGCGCGACAGCGCCTGCACCGAGCGTTCGGCGGCGAAGTGGACGTCGCTCTGCTTGCTTTCGCGGTCCATCGTCCGGGTGCTGACGATGAACGCCTGCACGATCACGCCGACGAGGATAGCACTCACCGTCATTGCGATGAGCAGCTCAATGAGCGTGATGCCTTGCCTACCTGATGGCCGGCTTCGCCCCCGTTTCATGCGGTGCTCTCCCGGTTGTACGCTGCTCCCCGGGCGCCGACGGCGTGAAGGCCCTGATCGCAATGTTTCATGCGGTGCTCTCCCGGTTGTACGCTGCTCCATCCTGGCCCAGAAGAGACCGGCGTCCTCACAGCGACGGCTCGATCATCCGCGCCGTGTTATTCAGCCCGCCCCGCGAAACATAGGTAACCAGCGAGACCGAATCGGTCTCGCCCGCCTTCCCCCAGGTGACGGTGACCACCACCCGTTTGAGAGCATCGCCGCTGGCGTAGCTATCCACGCGGAGCACCTGCCGGTCCCAGGTGGCGCTGCCGCTGAGCCCGAGTTGCTGCAGCTCCTGATCGGCCGCAGCGTCGTCGTTGGCAAGGCGCGGGTAGTTGGTGGCGCCCCGCGGCTCTACCTCGATGAACGGGGTGTTGCGGATCGTCTCCAGGCGCTTCTGGGCAAAGTGAGCTGCCTTCGACGTCTCCACGCTGTTGCGGTTCATGACCATGCTGGAGTTGAGCAGCCCGAAGATGCCAAGCACCCCCAGCAGCAACACCACCAGGGCGATCATGACCTCCAGAAGCGTAAACCCGGCCTGCCTTGCCGCGACGCCGCGCCTGTGCATCCCCACTCTCCTACCCCCGCTAGGCCGACCTCAACCACCGGTTCCCCTCCACCGGCCTCGACCACCGGTCTGGTCCTGAAGGGGCGCCGCCGCCACGAACCGGACGACCCGCACGCGGTGAACCGGCGCGCGGCTGCCTTATCCTGCCGCCGGTCGGCCGGGACGGTTGTTGTGAGCTGTTGTCAAGCGTATGGAGATCATCGGCACAAACCGGGGGAGAACTTAAGCGGAGATTGCTGGGGCGGTTCGCGTGGGCGCGAGGCCGGCGGGGCGGGCAGGAAGCGGCACGCGCCTTGCGGAACAGCGATCGCGTCCTGAACCGCAGGAAGTGAGGAGAGCGCGATGCCGGCGAACCTGACCCCGGACTACAAAGCCGCCGAGGAGCGTTTCCGCCAGGCCACCACCACCGAGGAGAAGATCGAGGCGCTGGAAGAGATGCTGGCGGTGATCCCAAAGCACAAGGGAACCGAGAAGCTCCAGGCCGACATCAAGCGCCGCCTCTCCAAGCTGCGGCAAGAGATGGGCGCGGGCAAGGGCGGCGCCAAGCGCGCGGCTGCCTTCCGCGTCGAGAAAGAAGGCGCCGGCCAGATCTGCCTGGTCGGCCCGCCCAACGCCGGCAAGTCGAGCCTGGTGGCCGCGCTCACCCGGGCCCAGCCGGCCATCGGCGACTACCCGTTCACCACCCACGTCCCAACGCCCGGCATGATGCCGTGGGAGGACATCCAGATCCAGCTCGTGGACCTGCCGCCGGTCACGCCCGACTACCTGGAGCCGTGGCTGCCGGGGCTGCTGCGGCGCGCCGAGGGCCTCTTCCTCGTCGCCGACCTAGCCAGCGACGACCTGCTGGCAGACACCGAGGCAGTGGTGCAGCGCCTGGAGCAGGCACGCATCGTGATGGTGCGCGACCTGCCCGAGAGTCCGGAGCCGCTGATGACCTACCAGCGCACGCTGCTGGTAGCCAACAAGCTGGACGCGCCGGAGGCCAACGAGCGGTTGGCGCTGCTGCACGAGCTGTTCCCGCCGGAGTATCATCCGACGGTGGCCGTATCCGTCCACACCGGCGCGGGCCTGGAGACACTGCGACAGGCGGCCTGGGAGCTGATCGACCGAGTGCGGGTCTACGGCAAGCCGGCCGGGCAGAAGCCGGATATGGAGCGCCCGTTCGCGCTCCCCCGGGGCAGCACGGTGGAGGAGTTTGCCGCCGCCGTCCATCGTGACCTACCGGCGCAGCTCAAATCGGCGCGGGTGTGGGGGCCGTCCGCCCGCTTCCCCGGCCAAACTGTCGACCGCGACCACGTCCTTGCCGATCAGGATGTGGTGGAACTGCACACCGGCGCCTCGTGAGGCAAGCGGCCAGACACCCCCACCCTGAAAATAGCCTCTTGCGGCCGGCGGCGGTTTGGAGAGCCGCGAACCGTACGCGAATCGTAGGGCGAAGCATTGGCGGGTCCGACCGATTACGGCGCAGTACGCCTGGCCCGCCAATGCTTCGCCCCTACGCACCCTGACACCTGACA
>JAAZEB010000071.1 GCA_012512505.1 Armatimonadota bacterium
GCGGCGCTCACCCCAACGGCGCGCGGACGCCTGCTGGCCGCCATCGCCCAGGAGGCGCCGGCCGAGATCACCTTCCCCTCCCCAGCCGAGGACCACTTCCGCGCCCAGGTGCCCAACCCGCGCGCCGTCGCCACCTCGCTGGACCCCGGCTTCTCCTTCCGGGTCAACGATCTTCCCGCGGCCCTGGGGATCCTCTCGCCGCCCCCGGAGCTGCGGGGCGCCCTCGCCCTTACCGTGCACGACCCGGCCCGCCCCGAGACGCCCCTACGTGCCTGCGTGGTGGCTCACGGCGGCCAGGTGGAGATCGACACGGCTACCGCCAGCCTCAACCGGGCGCCCCTGCGCCTGACTACCGACGTGCCGACCTTCTCCCAAATCTACGCCGGCGCCCTGCGGCCAGGCACAGCAGCGTGGCTGGACCGCCTGGAGGGAGACGCTGAGAGCATCGCCTTCGCCGAGCGCTTCTTCCCGCGGCGGCGGCCGTTCCGCTCCATGATGGAGCCGGGCTAGCGCCGACCCGCGGGCCCGAGATCGCGTCGCCGATTCCTACTCCTCATGCCGGAAGGCCTGCTGTCTTGGGTAGGATTCTGGGGGGGTGGCGAATTCGCCGTTGGAGGGTAGGAAGGTTGCTTGGGGGAGGCCTCCGCGTGGGTGGCAAAGGCCTCCCCCGAACCGGTCACGCGGCCTGATGCAGGGCGTGGTGGCACGCCTCGCAGACGATGCGCGGCATTGTCTCGGGCAATCGCCGACGGGTGACGCCCATGCCCACCGTGGCATCCTGCCACACGGGGAGCTCCTCGCGAATGAGGTGATCCGGACAGAGCGCCATCCCGCAGACGATGCAGATCGCCACGGCGGGGGTCTCCTTGCCTTGCCCGGCGCAGATATAGCAGTTCATTACCGTTGCCTCCGGTCGGGCGCTATGGCCCCAGGACGTAGTTGAGTTTGATGGTGTAGGCGGTCTTGGCGCCGCTCTGGGAGGGAAGGCTGGCCCATCCCTCAAAGACCCAGCGCGGCCCGAGGGATTGCATCAGGCCGAGGCTCGCCGTGGAGTCCTGCCGGTCGTTGTTCTGGATCCAGTCCGCGCGCAACGTCAACGACTGGGAGGCGGCGTAGTCTGCCCCCACGAAAAACGCCGGGTTGTTGGCTTGAAAGATGTGGCCGGCATGGCCGCGCAGGCGACCCTTGGTGCTGGCCACGACATACCAGGCCGGATCGCCGTCGCGCGCCCGGTTCGTCGATAGATTGGCAACGCCGAGGGCGAGGGTGGGAAGCCCCGGGCTCAGGGGGATCTGGAGCTTGGCCTGGAAGGCAGGGCTGTAGCGCTCGCCGATTCCCCCATCGACGCCGATCTCCAGGCGGGGGGCCGCGCCATACTTCACGCCCAGGGTGGCGTGGGAGGAGCTGCCTTCGGCCAGCGTCGTGTAGAGCTGCACGACGGGCACGCCGTTAGGAGCCACATCGGCAGTCGGGATGTTGTTCAGGCCCGATGGCGAGGCATGGGCGGTGGAGAGCCCTGTCACCATCGTGGGGGCGGCCATCAGGGCAGCCAGCCACGTTCTGGTGAGGATACGGGGGATGTGCATTCGGGTGTCTCCAAGGGAACAGCAGGCGTGGTGGGTAACCGATCTCCCACCACGCCTTGAGCTGGGCTACCGGTTAGGAAACGACTGCGGCATAGCGGTGGGTCGGCTGCGGTCGGCCAGGCTTGAAGCTGGCGATGCTGGTAATGCGGGCTTCCACTTGCCCGTTGCACACGGCCTGAACGCTGCGCTCCACCACGGCCCGCAGGTCCTCCGGCTCCATGCGAACGCGCGCGTTGATCACCAGGAGGGCATCCTGCGCGGTGCGCTCCGCGCGGCCGTTGAGTGACGGCTTGCCGGCCGTAGCCGTGAGGTTGACGGTGATCCGGCCGCCCGTGGTGGTCAGAAGCAGCTTCGCGTGGGCCACTTCCGCCGAGCGCGCGCGGAACTCGCCCTGCATCTGTTCCATCAGCGACAGGCAGAAGGCATCCCAGTCCGGCTCGCCAACGGCGTGCAACTGCGCGGTCGCGTTCAGCCAGCCGAGGACGGCCTCGCCGTCGGCATAGGTGTCGTAGTCCACCTCGGTGATGCGAGTGCCGGCGGAGGTTTCGCTCAGCACGCGGTCGAGCCACGCATCCACGCCGGCGCCGGTGAGGGCTGACAGGGTGAGGACGGGAGTGCCAGGCGCGTGCTTGGCGACCAGCGCCTTGAGCTCGGCGATCTCCGCCTCGGTGAGGGTGTCCGTCTTGTTGATGATGATGAGGTCGGCCTCTTCGACCTGCTTGCGGAAGATGTAGCCCACGCTGTCCGGGAAGTTGGACGCAGCGCCCTCAGCCAGGGCTTCGCGCAGGCGCTGGGGGTCGGCCAGGACCGTGAAGGGCGCCAGGCTGTAATCCTCCGCGTGGAGGTCCTTCACCGGCTGGAGGACGGTCGCGGAGATGTCGGTGCAGCTCCCCACGGGTTCACCCAGGATGATGTCTGGTTTGGACTCCCGGGCCAGCTTGCCGCACTCATCCAGGAACTGGTCGAAGCGACAGCAGAAGCAGCCGCCGGCAACTTCGCCGACGTGCAGGCCAGCAGAGCGGAGGGTGCCGGTGTCCACCAGGTTCGCGGCTTGATCGTTCGCCACCACCGCCACCAGCTTGCCCTTGGCGGCCAGACGCTGGGCTGCCTGAGTGAGGAGCGTGGTCTTGCCCGCTCCGAGAAATCCACCCACCAGGATCATCCGTGTGTTGCTCATTCCGTAACTCCTTTCAGGAACAGCAGATTACTGACAGGGGCAGGAGCCTACACTTGCGCCTCGGCCGGCGGGAGCGCCGGGCGAACCAGCCGCTCGTAGATGGCGCTGCCGACGACTGCGCCCACGATGGGGGCCAGGATGTAGACGGTGAAGAAGCCTCCCCTGGGGCCAGGGATGGCGATCTCGCCCCAACCCGCGAAGAAGGAGAAGCGGCGCGGCCCAAAGTCCCGAGCTGGGTTGAGGCCCGCCTGCGTCAGGGGCGCCACGATCGAGATAATGATCGACACCGTCAGGCCGATGAAGAGCGCGAACAGCGTGCCATTGGGCCGGCCGGGGTTGCGCTCGTCCACGACGGCGAAAACGAAGAAGGCGAGGAACGCGGTGCCAATCGCCTCGGCCAGCATCGCCTGGAGGAGCGTGACCGATTCCACCGTCAGGTTGCCACCGGCGACCAGAGAGGGGTTCGGGAAGTACTCGCCGTAGACCATGGCGGAGAGCTCGCTGCCGGCAGCTCCGCGCACCAACTGCTTCGCCGCCTCGAAGTGTGCGATCGCGTTGTTGAACAGGCAGTAGAGCACGGCGGCGCCGGCGATGGCCCCCACGAGCTGCGACAGCACGTAGGGAAGCACCTTACGCCACGGGAAGCCGCGCCAGGTGGCGAAGGCAATCGTCATGGCCGGGTTCATGTGGGCGCCACTCACCGCGCCGGTGGCATAGATGGCGAGTGAGATCGCCACCCCCCACACGACCGCTACCTGCCACAGGCCGGACTGGGCGCCGGTGAGGGTGGCCGCGTGCACGGAACCGACGCCGAAAAAGACGAGGATGAACGTGCCGAGGACTTCAGCGGCACATTCCTGGCCTAGACTGCGCTTCATGGGGTGGATCCTCCAGGTTCGTAGGTATCGCGCTGAGGCACACTCATTGCGCCATTACTACAACAGTTCCACTCCTGTTGTATTCATGTTATTCCTAGCTACAGGTCGGGCTGGCAGCAGTGAAGTGGCATGTCTAGCGTGCCGTCATCATACCAGGTGGATAGCCGTGGAGTCAAGCATCCAAGAGGGATAAGGGCATTAAGTGCCCGTTAAAGGAGTGTTAAAAGGCACACTCATAGATGAGTTGCAATATCAATTCTAGAGGCATTGAAATGTTGAAGCTGTGATGGCAGGCAAGCACACTCTATGCGCCTGATCGCGGACGCGGATGAGCGCAACCAGTTCAACACTTCAGGAGTTCGTGAAATGTTGTGGGCGTGGGGACCAGGGCACAGACCAAGGCGGGCACGGCCCGGGGCAGGGTGAGTGCTCCGGGCTTGAGGCGCCGGGAGTATCGCTTTCGCCGAGTGCCTCTTCCCGCGGCGGCGGCTGGCCCACAAACGTCAGATCGCCTCTTGACGCCGGGGCCAGGGGCGTGATAAACTGACTCGATTTTAGCTTGGGCCGCGCAGACGCGGCTGGGTCATCCAATCGCCTTTAAGCCGGTCCCGTGAGGCCGGTAAGGGGATATGGCTTGCGCTCATTTTAGGGAGCCTCCATACGCTCGCGAAGGCGTTTGGAGGCTCCCTTTTCGTTAGGTTCCGGGCGCGGGCCGGTTCCCCGGCGGCGCCCGCGGGAGTGACTGTGGCTGCACTACAGAGTACGCGGGTGATGGACGAGCAAGACATCCGCCGGGCCCTAACCCGCATCGCCCACGAGATCGTCGAGCGCAACCGCGGCGCCGAGCACCTCGCCCTGGTGGGCATCCGCACCAAGGGGGCCCCCCTGGCGGCGCGCCTGGCGGCGCTGATCCAGCGCTTTGAGGGGGTTGCCGTGCCGGTGGGCGAGCTGGACATCGCCCCTTACCGCGACGACGACCGCCGCGCGGCGACCGATGCCTCCGACCTCCGCTTCGACGTCACCGGCCGGGTGATCGTGCTGGTGGACGAGGTTTTCTGCACTGGCCGCACCGTGCGGGCGGCCCTCGATGCCCTGATGAACCGCGGCCGGCCGGCCACCGTGCAACTGGCGGTCTTGATCGACCGCGGGCACCGCGAGCTGCCGATCCGGCCGGACTACGTCGGCAAGAACCTGCCCACCGCCCGGCGCGAGTACGTGCGCGTGCTGCTCCGCGAGCTGAGCGGCGAGGAAAGCGTCTTCATCGAAAAGCCGGCCTGAGCCGGAGGGGAGAGCACGATGTCGCTAGCGAAGCGCGACCTGATCTCAATCAACGACCTGAGCGACGGCGAGATCGAGGCGATCTTTGATGTCGCCGACTCATTGGAGGAACCACTGCGCCGCCGCCAGGCCCGCGACATCTGTCCGGACCGCATTATGGCGACGCTCTTCTTCGAGCCGAGCACGCGCACGCGCCTCTCCTTCGAGAGCGCCATGCACCGCCTGGGCGGCTCCGTCATCTCCATGGCCGACGCCAACAGCTCCTCGGTGGCCAAGGGCGAGACGATTGCCGACACCGTGCGCGTCGTTCAACACTACGCCGATATCATCGTCATCCGCAACCCGCTGGATGGCTCGGCGCGCCTGGCGGGCGCGTTCGCCGAGGTGCCGGTGATCAATGCCGGCGACGGCGCCCACGAACACCCAACGCAAACGCTGTGTGATCTCTACACCATCCGCAAGGAGCTGGGCTCCATCGCCGGCAAAAGCGTGGCCCTATGCGGCGACCTGCGCTACGGGCGTACCGTCCACTCCCTCGCTTTCGCCCTGGCGCGCTTCGGGGCACGCATCACCTGTGTGGCGCCCCCTGGCCTGGAGATGCCCGACCACGTCCGCCACCGCCTCATCCGCCACTACGATTGCCGCCCCGCCGAGTTCACCTCCCTGGACCAGGTAGTAACCGACCGCGAAGTGATTTACCACCTGCAGGTGCCCAACCACCAGGCGGCGGAGATGCTCACCGGCGATGAACTGGTGCCGGTGTGGGACCTGATGTCGCTCTTCGATGTGATCTACCTCACCCGCGTGCAGAAGGAACGCTTCCGCTCGCATGCGGAGTACGAGGCGGCCGCCGGCAGCTACCAGATCAAGCGGGCGATGCTCGACAAGGCGAAGAAGGACGCGCTGATCATGCACCCCCTGCCCCGGGTGGATGAGCTGGACTACCGCATTGACCGCGACCGCCGGGCCGCTTACTTCCGGCAGGCCGGCAACGGGGTGCCGATCCGCATGGCGCTCACCGCGCTGCTCACCGGCGCCGTGCGCACCCCCGCGGGCGTTGCGCCGCCGCCGCCCCGGCCCGCCCCGGAGCGCCTGCCGCCCGACCTGGTGTGCGTCAACGAGCGCTGCGTCACCCGCAACCAGCCCTACGTGGCGCCGCGCTTCCTCAGCGTGGGCGGCGAGGCCACGCGCGTCCAGTGTGCTTACTGCGACGCCGAGCTGCCTCGGCCCGAGGGAGCCCTCCACCCGCTGGAGGCGGAGCTGACGGAGAAGGGGTAAGTGCTGTGAAGGCTCTGCTGGTGCTTGAGGATGGAACGGTGTGGAAGGGAACTTCCATCGGCGTGGCGGGCCGCGCCTATGGCGAAGTGGTCTTCAACACCAGTATGACCGGCTATCAGGAGATGCTCACCGACCCCTCCTACGCCGGGCAGATCCTCACCCTCACCTACCCGCTGATCGGCAACTACGGCACCGCTGACGCCGACAGCGAGTCGCGCCGGGTGCAGGTATCCGGCTTCGTGGTGCGCGAGCTGTGTGAGGCGCCGAGCCACTGGCGCGCCGGCGAGACCCTTCAGGACTACCTGGCGCGGAACCAGGTGGTCGGCATCCAGGGGATCGACACCCGGGCGCTCACCCGGCACCTGCGCGTGCGCGGCGTGATGATGGGCGCCCTCTCCACCGACGAGACCCCCGCCCAGATGCTGGCCCGCCTGCGCGCGCTGCCCGACTACGGCGCGATTGACTTCGTGCGCCGGGTGACCACGCCGCACCCTTACGTCTGGGAAGAACCTCTTGCCGGCGGGGAGACGAGCGAGCCGGACTCGCCCTCCGCCGCGGCCGGTTCGGTCGCCGCCTTCCCCCGGCACCACGTTGTTGCCGTCGATTGCGGCCTGAAGCACAACATCTTGCGCTCGCTGCGCTCGCTGGGGTGCCGCATTACGGTGGTGCCCTGCACCACCAGCGCCGAGGAGATCCTGGCGCACCGGCCGGACGGCGTGCTTCTCTCCCCGGGACCGGGCGACCCGGCGCTGCTCGGCTACGTGGTGGCGAACATCCGCCAACTCCTGGGCCGGCTGCCGGTGCTCGGCATCTGCCTGGGCAACCAGCTCGTCGGCTGCGCGCTGGGGGGCAAGACGTTCAAGCTGAAGTTCGGGCACCGCGGCGGCAACCACCCGGTGAAGGACCTGACCACGGGGCGCGTTTACATCACTTCGCAGAACCACGGCTTCGCCCTGGACCCGGAGAGCCTGGCCGGCAGCGGCGCCGAGGTGACACACATCAACCTGAACGACGGCACGGTCGAAGGCATCCGCCACGTCGAGAAAGGCGTCTTCACCGTGCAGTACCATCCCGAGGCCTGCCCCGGGCCCCGGGACAACTTCTACCTGTTCGAGCAGTTTGTGGAACGGATGAGGAATGCCACGCAAGCCTGACATCCACAAGGTGATGGTCATCGGGTCGGGGCCGATTATCATCGGCCAGGCGGCGGAGTTCGACTACGCCGGCACGCAGGCCTGCCGCGCCC
>JAAZEB010000072.1 GCA_012512505.1 Armatimonadota bacterium
GCCATTATGACTTCCTGCCGACCCTCCTCGACTTCCTCGACCTGCCGATCCCCGAGCCGGAGAGCTTGCCCGGGCATAGCTTTGCGCCGCTGCTGCGCGGGGCAGGGCTGCCCGGCCATCAGAACGTGGTCGTCTTCGACGAGTATGGCCCGGTGCGCATGATCCGCGACCGCCGCTGGAAGTACGTTCACCGCTACCCTTACGGCCCACACGAGCTGTACGACCTGGAAGAGGACCCTGGCGAGGAGCACAACCTGGTGGGGGAGACGGGCGCGGCGCAGGCCATCGCACCTTTGAAGGCGGAGCTAGACCGCTTCTTCGTCCGCTACGCCGATCCCGCGCGCGACGGCACCCGGGAAGCCGTCTACGGGGTAGGCCAGATCGGGCTAGCCGGGCCGGCGGGGAAGGGGAGCCCGGCGTTCCACCAAGAGGTGTGCCACGTGGACGAAAACGGCCGCCCCCGCGGCGCGGGCTACTGGCCCCTCGGGCCGATAGATCCGCGCTAGCGGGCGCCGCCGTGAGCCAGCATTTGCCGGGCGCCGGTGCATTGTGCCCGGTCACGGGGTCGGCGATGCGGGTCGGCATTCGCCGGGCGCCGTTTGCGGGGCGCCGGTACGTTGTGCCCGGCCCACGGGGGTGCCGGTGCCGGGCGCCGGTACGGGGCGCCGTAAACGACGCCCCTGACCCTGGGGACAAGCTCCCTGAAAGGCGTTGGGGAGCCGCGTGCCGGGCGCCCACACGAGACCACGGAGCCGGGTTTAGCCGGCTTGTCCCCAGGGCAGGGTAGCTGTTTACGGCTACCCGCTCCTTTCCCCGCCCCTTGGGGCAGGGTAGGGCTACCCGCTCCCCTCCTTCTCGCTGAGGGCGCGTTCCAGCTCTTGCACCCGCCGCTCCAGGGCACGAACGGTGCGCAGCATCTCCGGCAGGCGGTGGGAGGCTGCCCACATGCGCAGTGTCTGGTTGTGCTCCTGCGCCGGGTAGCCGGACACGGTGGCGTTCTCCGGCAGGTCCGACATCACGCCGGCCTGGGCGGCCACCCGGGTGCCGGAGCCAAGGTGCGCGTGCGAGTTGATGCCCACCTGACCGCCGAGGACCACGTAGTCGCCCAGGGTGCTGCTGCCGGCCAGACCGGTCTGACCGGCGACGAGACAGTGTTTGCCGAGATGGACGTTGTGGGCTACCTGGACCAGGTTGTCGATCTTCGTGCCCTGGCCGATGCGCGTCTCGGCGGTCTTCGCCCGGTCGATGCAAGAGCAGGCGCCGATCTCCACGTCATCCTCGATCACCACGCGCCCCATGTGGGGGATCTTCTCGTGCTGGCCATCGACGGTGACGTAGCCAAAGCCATCGGCGCCGATCACCGTGCCGGCGTGGATGCGCACGCGGGCGCCAATCTCGGTGTCGGAGTAGATGGTAACGTTGGGGAAGATCACCGTGCCGGGCCCGATGGTGACGTTGTCGCCGATGAAGACGAGGGGAAAGATCACCGCGCCGTCACCGATCGTCACGCCGTCGCCGATGCGGCAAAAGTCGCCGATGGCAACGCCCTCACCCAGGGTGGTGCCCGCGCCGATGCGCGCGGTGTCGGCAATCCCCTGGGGGAAGCGCTCCGGAGACTGGAAGAGGGCCAGCACCCGGGCAAAGGCCATGCGGGGATGCGTCACCCGCAGCAGCGGCTTGCCTGGCACCGCCAGGCCGGGCGGCGCAATCACGGCGGCTGCCGGTGAAGCCGCCGCCTCGTCGGCAAAGCGGGGTTGCTCGGCAAAGACGATGTCGCCGGGCCCGGCGTCATCTACCCCCGCCGCTCCCGTCACCGGCGTCTGTGCGTCTCCCTCAATCTCGCCGCCCAACAACGCGGCAATGTCACTTAGCGTCCTTGGCAAGGCATTTCCTCATGCGCCCGTCTGACCCAGGCAGGATGCAAGTCTGTCGCTGAGGAGATGCCTGTGGCCCACGCGCCATTCCAGACGCACGGTTCGCGGTACTCCTTCACGACTCCTGCGGCCTCCCTGCCAGTTGGCGGGCGAAAAACTCAGTACGGTCGGGCAGCTCCCGCTCATCGGTGCTGAAGACCGGCCGCAAGTGGTGCTGCCGGGCGATCGCCAGCACGCGTCGCCGCGTCTCTTCCCACAAGAGACGCTCCAGGCGGGCGCGTCGGGTTTGCGGGGAGGTGCTGGCGGGCTTCTCCGGGCTCGGGGTTGGCGGCACGGGGGCAACGCGGGCAATGCCGGTCGGGCGGTCTGCCGGCGCCGTGTCGGGCGCCACCGGGGGAGGCGGCGCCTCGCGCAACGCCTCCACCGCCGCGTCGATCCGGTCTTGCCACTCCGACTCCAGCGTCTGCAGGATCAGCTCGTTTTGCTTGCGCTGCTCTTCTGCCAGCGCTTGGTTGGCCTCCTGACTGGCCGCGTTCCGCTGGGCCAGCGCGGCGGCCAGTTTGCGGCGAATCGCATCCCTGGCTGCCGCCCGTTCGGCATCGCGCTTGGCCTCCAGGGCGGCCAGCTCGGCCTCCACCTGCTGTAGCTCTGCCGCCTGGCGCTCGCGCTGGTCCGGCACCGGCGAGCGATCCTGCAGGCGGGTACGCCGTAGGCGCAGGCGGGTGATCTCGGCCTGGTAGCGCTGGATCACTTCTCGCTCGGCGCGGACCAGGTCGTCGAGGGCGTCGCTGCGCTGCACGCGGTCGAACAGCGCGTCGAGGTTCGCCCGCTGGCGTTGATCGGCCCGCAGGCGGGCGTTGCGGCGCCGCTCCAGCTCTTCGCGGCGGGCTTGCACCGCCTGCTGCCCCAGTGCCTCCATCGCGGCCACGGAGGCGGGTAGGGGATGTTCCGCGGGAGCCGGGAGGGGGGGCGGCGGAGCGAGGCGTGCCGGTAGCGCCGCAGGCTTGGGCGCGGGCAGCGGCGCCTGCACCTGAGAGCGACCCTGCCTGGCGTGCTGATCCAGCAGGTCAAGCTGCTGCCAACGCGGGTCGCGGCGCACCAGGCGCGCCAGATCCCCCCGGCAGGCGGCCGGCGGCGGGGCAGGGGCTGGCTGCCTCTGGCAGCCAGCCCCCGCCAGCGAAACTGCCGCCGCCGCCCACCACCGCTTCATCCCACACCTCCGGCTCCGGCGCCAACGCTGGCGGCCGCTACTTCAGCTTCTTGATCACCTCGTCGGTGATGTCCACGCCGCCGAAGATCACCAACTCTTTGGGCACCACGATGCTCAGCTTCTTCTGCTTGGCAATCTCGGCGATGGCCTCGCGCGCGGCCTTGTCGAGGCGCTCGCGCACCTCAGACACCTTCTTCTCCAGTTCGCCCACGTAGCGCTGCTGCATCTCCCGGAGCGCCTTCTCCCGCTCCCGGTCTTGCTGCATGGCTCCCAGGTTCCCCAGCTCCGTGCGCTGCTCGTCGTTGGGATTCGGGGTGTTCGCCAGTTCGTTGTAGCGCTTCTCACGTTCCTCGGCCAGCTTCTTCAGCTCCGCCAGGCGGGCCTGCTGCGGAGCGGTGGGCTCCTTGGCATCGAGGATGAGGATCAGCTCCTTGGTCTCATCCGCATTCAGGAAGACGTAGCGCACGGCCTCCTGGAGGTTCTGCTGCAAGCCGTTCTGCAGCCGGCCGATCTCTTCGTTGGCCGCTTTGTAAGGCGCGGCGTCCTTGCTAACCCGCTCGAAGTCAACCACACCGATGCTGCCGTCCGGGGTCTGTTCCGCCGCGCGGGCGGGCAGGGCGACGGTCGCGATACAGGCGCTGCCAGCCAACGCCACTGTCACGAGTAGCCGAAGGGCTTTGATCACGTAGCTATCTCCTTCTCCGCAGGGGGTGGGCCCCTGCCCCAATAACGGTCTACTATCCCAGGACAGCCGGTTCCGTCCCCCAGGTTGCCGACATCCACCGCGTGGTCTGCCGGCCGCCCGCGGGCGCGGTGAGGCGGGATAACGGGGGCAACCCCGGCCATCGCGGCCGGCGGCGGCCCCCGGGCTGTCGCTCACCGCGCTCTACTAGACTAGAAGACGTGTCCGATGCTGAAATGGCTGCGGCCGCCGTCCTTGCCGAAGCCATAGTCCAGGCGCAGTGGGCCCAACTGGGTGACCACGCGCAGGCCGATCCCGACGGCCGGCTGCAAGTCGCCCAGGCTGAAACCGGTCCCCTTCGGCCAGGCATAGCCATAGTCGAAGAAAGTGACGCCCTGGAGGTTGGAGCCAAACGGCACGCGCAGCTCGGTGCTCAGCAGCAGCAGGCGCGTACCATGGAACTGGTCTTCGCGATAGCCGCGCAGCGACTCCGCGCCGCCGATCCAGTAGTTTTCCGAGAGGGGCGTGTTGCCCAGCGCCGCGCCGGCCATCAGGCGGGTGGCCAGCACCATCTGCTTGCTGCTATCCGGCTTGCTGCGCCCGATCGGGACGTAGTGCCGGATGTCGGCGCCGATCTTGGTGAAGCTCCAGGCGCCCCCCAGCGGGCCGCCGGCCATCTCCAGGGAGGTGCTGTAAAGGGCGCCGCGCTTCGGGTTGATGTCGTAGTCGCGCGTGTTGCGGATCCCGCGCAGGGTGAGGCTGGTCACCCTCCCCTCGGAGGCCAGCAGGTCGGCCGGCGGTTCGGGGAAGCCGGAAACGGGCTGGAAGCCGATGTCGTCGCTGCGGAAGTCGAGCAGCACGCGGTTGCGGGTGCCGAACGGCTTGCCGACGCTCACCCCGATTCCCTTGCGCTTCTCGAAGATCCAGGTGTCGATGTCATCTACCAACAAGGGGCGGTTGGTGGTGCGGTTATAGAGCTGCAGGCCGAGGGAGGTGCGTTTGCCCAGCATCCAGGGGTCGGCAAAGGAGAACTCGTAGCCCGAGCGGTTGGTGAACTGCCCGGCCTCCCAGCGCACACCGATCTGCTGGCCCACGCCGCGGAAGTTGTTCTCAGTGATGTCGGCGAAGCCAACCAGGCGCTCGCGCGAGCTGTAGCCGAGACCCACCGACACCGTGCCGGTCTTCTTCTCCTTGCAGTCCAGCACCAGCACCACTTTGCCCGGCTCCGAGCCATCTAGCACCTTCGGCTCGACGATCTCGAAGTAATCCAGGTTCCGCAGTTGCATCAGGTCCGACTGCAAGGTGGGGAGGTGGAAGACCTCACCGGGCTTGGTCTCCAGCTCGCGAAGGATCACCCGCTGCTTGGTCTTCATCTTCTTGGCGGGGCTGGTGATGCGGACCGCTTCCACCCAGCCCTCGGCGATCGGGATCGTCACCTTCCCCTCGGGGGAGACATCGTACTCGCTGACGCGAGCCAGGGTGTAGCCCTGGTTGCGATAGTAGTCCTGAATGGCGGTGGCGTCGCGCTCGAAGGTGTTCTCGTTGAACACCTGGCCCTCGCGCGTCAGCATCAGCTCCTTCAGCTTGGCCTCAGGGATCTTGGTGTTGCCGGTGATCGTGATGGCGGTGACTTTAGGGTGCTCGACGACGTTGAAGATCACCTTGGCGCCGGTGCCGCCCGGGCCCGGTTCGGAGAGCACGCTCACCTCGTGGAAAAAGCCGAGCTTGCGCAGGGCTTCGACATCGGCGTCGACCTGCTCTTTGGTCAGGTCCGCCCCCAGGGCGGTGCGGATCGCGGCACTGAGCGTCTCGGTGCTGATGTTCGTGTTTCCTCGAAACTCAATGGCTACAACCTTTTCTGCCTGCTGTGCCTGGGCCAGGGGCGCGTTGCCGATCCCCATGCCCACGGCGACGGCGAGGCAGAACAGGATGTTTTGTCGCCACACTCGCTTGATCATGCGACCTCCGGTATCAGTCAAGGTGCGTCTTCTCGCACGTTCGGTTCCAAAAGGGTCCGCCAGCTTAGAAACCACCACCCCGTGGCTAAGACGCCCGATTGCTCGGGCACTCCGGCAATCTTCCGGGAGAGCAGCGGAGTGCCGCAGCAATGCGGCTTCCCAACCGCATGTAGCCCGATTGCTCGGGCACTCCGATAACCCCCCGGGAAAGTAGCGGAGTGCCGCAGCAATGCGGCATCCCAACCGCTGAAGCCCGATTGCTCGGGCACTCCGGCAACCCCCCGGGAAAGTAGCGGAGTGCCGCAGCAATGCGGCATCCCAA
>JAAZEB010000073.1 GCA_012512505.1 Armatimonadota bacterium
AAGCTGCTGCCCCCGAAGCCGCCGTAGCTGCCGCCGCCCATTCCCATGCTACCGCCGCTCATCGACTGGCCCTGAAGCAGGGCAGCGGCATACCAAGGATCGAGGTGGCGCAACGGAATGGAGATCAGTTCGCCCGCCACCGCGTTGGTCGAGCTCGCGGCAGTACCCGGCCCGACCCCCGCACGCGGCGCTCCGGCACCCGGACCAGGCCCCGGCTGCGCACCCGCACCCGCACCCGGGCCGACGACCTGCGCCGCCTCCTTGGGCTTGATCATGTAGACGCCGTCAACGACGTTGTACTCCAGGCCGCGGCTCTCCAGCAGAATCCGCAGCGCCTGCTCGCGCTCGATGTTGTCCAGCCGCAGCGTGACGCCGGTCCCGTAGACGCCCTGGGCGACCACGTGGTTCAGCGACGTGTCCTTGAAGATCAAGTCGATCGCGTCGCGCAGGTTCGCGTCGCGTAGGTCGATCGAGATCTTCTCTTTGGCGGGATCCTCTTGTGCGATCACCGGTGCGGCCAGCATGCTCACTCCCAGGCAGGCGCCGAGGAGCAGGCTGCCCACGCGCCAACCGCGAGCCTTGCCTGGCCTTTGACCGTTACACATCGTTCCCACCTCCTCCTCTCTCAAGCTGGCCGGCCCGCCGCACGAAACGGGCCTAAAAGCCAGCCATCTTCCCGGAATCACTCTTCGACATCCCCGGCGCGACCATCCACCCCACAAAGATGATGGTGTTGGGCGCCACCCACCGGCCGGCTGCCGACACCCGGCACGCCTGCCGTGGCCTGCTCGGTCGCCCTCTCACAGAGTGGGACGACAGCACGCCCGATTAGTTCTCCTGCCGAGTGCACTACTGGCGCCGTTCCCGGATCGGCGGTTAGCCGCCCTTGGGCATCATCCCCGGCATCATCCCCGGCCCGGGCATACCGGCCTTGGGGCCGCCCATGCCTGGCCCCATCATCCCGGGGCCGGGTCCTGGCATCCCCTGCATCCCGGGGCCCATGCCGGGCATCATCCCCGGCCCGGGCATACCGGCCTTGGGGCCGCCCATGCCTGGGCCCAGCCCGGCGGGCCGCGCGGTATCGCTCTCCTTCAGGCTCACCGCGATCTCCTCGCGCTTGGTGCCATCCAGGCGAACCAGCACCATCTCATCGCGCGAGATCGAGCGCACCCAGAGGTTCTCGTCGATCTGGTCGCCCGGCCGGACGATCTCTTGCTTCTCCTTGCCGGCGGTTTCCAGAATGGCGTAGACGCGCCCATTCCACAGCACGCCGGACATCCGCCGCTTGATATCGGCGGCAATCTCATCCGATCCCTTGGCGACCACGCTGGTCGGGATCACGTTCACGGTGGGAGGCACCAACAGCGGCTGCGGCGCGTCGTTCACCACCACGATCGGGGGCAGCACCGGCCGCGGCAGCGCCGCCACCTGCGGGCGACGGGTTGGCACGAACGGATCCGCCCGGTAAGGCTCCACCGGCGCTCCCTTGGGGATGCTGGTGCCGTCTCCCTCACCGGAGGCGGGTGCCAGCGCCGCGCCCTCACCCGGCTCGGACGCCGCCGGAGCGGCCGCGCCAGCCCCAGGGCCCCCCATCATGCCAGGAGCGCCGCCCATCATCCCGGGCGCGCCACCCATACCGGGTCCACCCATGCCGGGTCCGCCCATTCCCGGGCCGCCCTTGCCCATCATCCCCGGAGGGCCGCTCATGCCGGGTCCGCCCATCATCCCAGGGCCCATCCCGGGGCCCATCCCCGGAGCGCCACCCTTCCCCATCATGCCGGGCGCCTGCGCGGTTTCGGAGGATCCCTTACCCTTGACGAGGAAGACCACGGTGATGATCAGGAGGACCGCTACCGCTCCTATCACAATGCAGAGGTTCTTCTTGTTCTGCGTCAGTTCGTCGAGCTTCACGCCGCTGCTCCCTCACAAGGCCGGCCGGCACCGGGTTCGACCGTGGGCGAACCCGGCCCGCATCCACACCGCGCGGCCGCGGGCATTGCCGGATGGGCGGATGCCAGTGTCAGCAAGGCTGCTTAACCTCCGGCGCCCCCTTTGCCCATCATCCCGGGCGCGCCACCCATGCCAGGTCCACCCATGCCAGGGCCGCCCATTCCCGGGCCACCCATTCCGGGGCCCATGCCCGGGCCACCCATTCCTGGTCCGCCCATGCCAGGTCCACCCATGCCGGGTCCGCCCATCCCGGGGCCCATGCCCATCCCCGGCCCGCCCATCATGCCGCCGCCAGCGGCCGGCGCGCCTCCACCGCTATCGCCACCCTTCACCAGGTAGTAGACGGTCAGGGGCACAGTGACGGTCAGGTTCGGGCTTTCGCCACTAATGGAGGGGGCGCCCACCGCCACCAGGCGCGGGGCGCGGGTGAAGGAGCGGAGGAAACTGATCACGTGCGGCAGGCCGCGGGTGGTGCGCACGGTCACGCTGCCGAGGTTGATGGTATACCATCCCGGCGAGATCCCGGCGGGGGTCTCCGGCGGCTTGGGCACGGAGATGATCCCGGCGCCGGTTCCGGAGCGGAAGCGCTGGCCAGTCAACAGGTTGGCGAAGGCATCGCCGGCGGCACCTTCCATGATCACCCCGGTGCTGGCGATGTGGCGTTCCATCAGCGGGCCGAGCACCTCGGCCTGCTCCCGCCACAAGCGCACCATGGTGTGGTACTTCTCTACCTCACTGGTGAGGGAGAGCGGGATCATCTTGGTGTTCTGGTAGAAGTTGAGGCGCCGCTCGGCCGCCCGCAGATTGGCCCGGGCCTGCTTGCGCGCGGCAATCGCCGCCGGGAGCTGGCCGGCCGCCGACTTCGTTTGGGTGAGCGTGGCGTTCAGTTGCGCGATCTCCTCCTGCTGCTTCTTAATCATCAGGAAGTACAGCGACCCGCCGATGATCGCACACACCACGGCCCCGATGATGAGGACCTGAACCCAGGTTATCTTAGCCAGAGCGCCACGCACTTGCGTTCACTCCAATCCTCGGGCACTGCCCGGGCACCAGCATCGTTGTCTCCGACGCCTGCCCGGGAAGGTCACCCCGCGCGCCACCCGCCGGCTGCCAGGCCGGCGTCGGCGCTACCACCCAGCCGGCTAACCGCCTTTGGGCCCCATCCCCGGTCCCATGCCGCCAGCAGGGGCTCCCGGACCCATGCCGGGCCCCATACCGCCAGGTGCCCCCGGTCCCATGCCAGGCCCCATGCCGCCAGGTGCCCCCGGTCCCATACCGGGGCCCATCCCCGGACCCATGCCGGGGCCCATGCCCGGCCCGCCCATCATGCCGCCACCGCCGGCCGGCGCGCCCCCACCGCCACCGGGCGAGGGCATCGTCACCGTGTTGGCGAGAGTAGCGGTAATCTGCAGATCATAGCCCACCGGCCCAAAGCGGGGGTGGATCCCCTCGCCCGGCGAGGTGCCGGGGTAACCGGCCGGGCCATTGATCTGAACATTGGTCCACTCGCTGTTGCGCAGCGCGTTGAGCAGGTAGCGCGCGGCGGTGCGCATATCCGGGGTGTAGCCCTGCATCGAGAGCGTGTTGCCGGAGATGCTCAACGAGCGCAGCGGCACGCTGGCGTGGGTGTACTCGGTGGCGTTCCGGATAATCGCCACCCACTTCTCCGGGAGGGCCACCACCTGGTCGCAGAAGCTGGTCAGCGCCTGGGTGGGGGCAATCATCGCGGTGATCGCGTCGGCCTCTCCCTGGATGCGCTGCGCCTTCTCCATGTCCGGCTTGTACTGGTCGATCTCCGCCTGGACTGCCGCGATCTCCTTCTGCAACTGGGCGTTCCAGTAGAGGAAGCCGCCGGTAGTGGCAATGATAGCAAGCACCACCGCCACGAGGGCGCGCTTGACGAGACGGCGCTGGCGGAAATAGGACGGCAGCAGGTTGATCTTCAGCATCTCAGAATACCGTCTCTCGCAGCCCCAGACCAACGCTCACCGTGAACAACGGAGCGATCTGCTGCAAGTAGTCCGGGGGATACTGGGTTGACTGCACCGGCACCGCCTGGAAGGGATTGGCGATTACCACCGGCACGGACAGTTCGCTGGAGAGGAGCTCGTCCAGGTTCTTCAGACGAGCGGTGCCGCCACTCAGCATGACCACGTCGACGTTGGCGTCACTGGAGCGTCCACGGTAGTAGTCGAGCGACCGCTTGATCTCGGTCACCAGGTCACTCACCGGTTCCCTGATTATAGCAAACACCTGCCCGGGTGTCAATTCCTGGGAGGACGCCCCCGTGGGCTCCGCGCCGGTGTCGGTGGCCTCGACGCCGAAGGCGCTCAGGTCGAAGGCATCCTCGCCGCCAGCGGCGAAGGGAGAGGCCTCTGTCTCCGCGGCGGGAGCGTCAAACGGCGAGGCGGCGGGCGCGGGCTCTTCGGCGGCCGCGAAGGGGCTGGCGGTCGGGGCAGCCGCCTCTTCCTCCTCGTTGAGCTGGAAGGGCGACCACTGGGGCGCGGCGGCCTCTTCCTCCGCCGCGGCAGCGAACGGCGACACCACCGCCTCGGGGGCAGCCTCTGCCTCGGGGGCAGCCTCCGCCTCGGGGGCAGCCTCCGCCTCGGTCGCAAACGGGTTGAACAGGGTGGTCTCCGCGCCGCCTTCCGCTTCCTCGGCGGGGGCGCCAAACGGCGAGGCGCCAAACCCGAACGCATCGGCGCCGCCGCCAAACACGTCGGCGGCGCTGGGCACCTGGGTGAAGCCCTCGAGGTCCACCTCGGCGTACTGCTTCTTGATGCGCTCCGCCTCTTGCTTGTCGATGTTCAGCGAGCTGGCAATCGCCTGGGTGATCGCGTCGCCGGCATGGGCGATACTGCGCTGGAAGAGGATCTGCCCGTCGCGGATCACGCTCACATCGGTGATCTGGGCGCCAACGTCCACCAGGGCCACGGTGCGCGGTGTGCTGCCGCCGGTGCTGTTTGGCGCATCCACCAGCGCCCGCCCGGCCGCCAGCGGCTCCACGTCGATGGCGAGCGGTTGGAGGCCGGCGCCGGTGATCGCGTCGAGATGGGTGCTGATCATCTCCTGCTGGGCCACTACCAGCAGCACCTCCATCGTCTGCGCCTCGGGCGGCGCATCCGGACGGTGGATCACCTGGTAGTCCATCTCCAGCGCCGAGGAGGCGAACGGCACGTGCCGCTCCACCTCCCACTTCATCGTCTCCGCCAGCTCCTTCTCGGTCATCTTCGGCACCTCAATGATGCGGATGACCAAGGCCGACTGGCCGCCCACCGAACTGACCACGTGCCGCTCGCGGGCGCCGCAGCTTCCCAGCAACTCGCGGATCGCCGCCGTGAGCGCTTCCACGTCGACGACCACGCTCTGGTTGACGCTGTCCGGCGGGGTAGGCGCGATGCCCAGGGCCGAGACGTGCGGGCGCCCGCCACTGACGCGGATCTCCGCCGCCTTGATGGTGGTGTTGCCGATATCTAAGCCGATGACTGCTTTCACGCCCATAGAAGGATGCTCTTCTGCGCAGATGCGGCCTGCGGGACCGGTGGGCGTCCCTTGTGATCCGCGGAAATGACGAGAGAGAACCCGCTAGCGTTGTTCGCCATCGACCCTCCGCCGCTAGTGCCCTTCCTCTGAGGCGGGATGGACGCGGCGGGCACATCCGGGTCTGCGAGGACTAGCCCGGGGGCGCAGGCGGTCGCTGCCCACTCTCCCCGTCTGCCGGTGCCCAAGATGCGGCAGGATAGGTTCTTCCGGTTGTGTTCCCTCGCTCTGATGTCGAGGCTCCCGGTGTGATGCCGGCCGGCGCAGCGCGGCGGTCTTGTTCGTCGCGCTCCCAAAGCGCCGCGGCGGCGCCTCCGGCCGGAGGCACCGACCCTGACTGATCCTTGCTAGATTAGCACGAAAGCCGACTGCTTGTCAAGGCCCTCCTCGCCTCGGAACCGCTTGCGGTTCCACTCACCGATTCGCCTTCCCACCCCCAGATCCCCTTCAACGGGTCTCTGGGGCCAGCAGGCCCCTGCGGACGAGTTCGCCGTGCAGGTGGTCGCTGCCGGTGAAGCACACGGCGTCCATGCCCACCGCCCGGGCGGCGGCGACGTACTCGGGCAGGTCGTCCACGTACAGATGGGCTGCCGGCGGCAGTCCACTGGCGGCCAGCACGCGGCGGTAGATCGCCGGGTCTGGCTTCTCCAGGCCGCACTCGTGGGAGGCGAACAGCGCGTCGAAAGGCTCCAGCACGCGCGGATGGCGCTGGCGGATCCACTCCCAGTGAATCGGATCGGTGTTCGAGAGCAGGTAGCGGCGCTCCACCCGCGCCTGCCGCACCAGCGCCACCGTCGCCGCGTCCTCACGGAAGATATCGGACCAGACGCGGCAAAACGTGGCAAAGTCCAACTGCAGGCCCAGCGCCGCCGCCAGCCGCTGGTAGAACGCTTCCGGCGACGCGCCGCCGCGCCCGATTCCTGTCTCTACCGCCACCTGCCGGACGCGCTCCGCGATCCCTTCCGGATGCCGGCTAGCGGCGGCAAGGGCCCGGTAGGCGCGCTCCGGCTCCAGCGGCAGAAGCACATTCCCCAGGTCTGAGACAAGAACGCGGATCTCCATGGCCTTTCCCTGGAAAGGTTCGACCGGGAGTGGAACACTCCTTCTGCCGTTCGATCCGCGTGGTGGCAGCGTAGCGCCCTCCCGCGCCCCGGGCGCCTGCGGGCCGGTCCCATCGCCGTCCGGCCCGCAGCGGCGCGGCATGGCCCACTCCCCCACCGCCGCGGCCGGCGCGTCCGTTGCCGCTCACCGCCCACTCCGGTGCCTGCCCCGCGCGCCTACGTTTGGTGCCAGACAACCAGGGGTAAAGCGGCGTTGACCAGGCCATCCCTGCACCCAGATGCCCTGGCGCACAGCAAAGGAGGCATTCCAATGGCAGAAGGTGACCTGACGGTACGTGAGGCAGGGAAGAAAGGCGGCGAGATCCGCAAGCAGCAACTCGGTCACGAGGGCTACGAGGAGATCGGCCGCCTCGGTGGCCAGGCCCGCAAAGAGGAACTCGGCCACGAGGGTTACGAGGAGCTCGGCCAGAAAGGGGGTCAGCGCGTCCGCGAGCTGATCCAGAAGGGCAAGGAAGCCGAGTCGCGGTAGCCACCTCACGTGCATCGGGGCCGGCGCGAGCCCCGGCGGGCGGAACGCCCCTCGTGCCGGCCCGCTCCCACGCCGTAGGCGGCACCTCCGCCGATTGGTCGGATCGCCGGCGTCCCGCCGGCCGCCATGGGAGGCACCCCAAATCGCTGCCGGTGGCCGCTATCAGGGCCGGAGACCCCTCTGACACCCGGTACGTGGTCGGATCGCCGGCGTCCCGCCGGCAAGCCCTGTCCGTTGGCGGCCTTCTCGCCTCAAGCGGGAGTCGGCCAGAGGCCGGCGATCCGACCACGGTCGCTAGAACGTACGGTGACCGGCCCCCCTCCAACACGGAAGGTGCCTCGGCGCCGGGGGCACCGCCCACCCTCTTGCCCATATTGTGCGTGCGCAAAGTAGCAGGAAGGGATCCCTCGGACCGCCAACACCGCGCCACACTCGCTCGTTCTGGAACCGCCGGCGCTACCGTGGCCGCGCCGGCCGATCGCTAACGGGATCGCTTGCCTGCGTTGCACCCGGTCAACCGGGCGTGATATCGGCTTGAGGGGGCCGGTTGGCCACCCTTCCGGCACGCGCGCAGGGAGCCCCCGCGCACCGGGAGAGGGAGCCTCCGGCATCTGCTCTGGAGGGACCGATGCGCTCGCACTCGCTGCTTGCAGTCGGCCTTCTGGTCACCGCGACGCCGTTCGCCGTCGGCACGGCCCGCCGCCTGGCGCAGTGCCGACCCCACAACGGCCTTGCCTCGACACGCGTGGCCTGCACCGTGCTTGAGGAAGACGGGGATCGCGCCCTCCTCATCGACCTGGCGAGCGGCCGCTCAACTCCGCTGCTCCCCACCGTCAGCGCGATCAACGACCTGCAGTGGGCGCCGGATGGCAGCCGGATGGCCGTCCTCCTCTCTATCGGCGACGAGCCAAACCGCATCGCCATCTTCTCCGGCGATGGCCGCTCGCTGCTGGCCCACACCGAGCCGGCCGTGACCGACCACTCGCCGCGCTGGTCGCCCGATGGCACCCGCCTCGCCTTCTCCGCCGCCCTGGGCGACAGCGTCGAGGTCTGGGTGGTGAACGCCGCCGGCGGAGGCGAGCGCCCGTTGACGCGCACCCCGGGGATGGACGCCTACCCGGCCTGGTCGCCGGATGGCAAGCGCATCGCCTTTGCCGGCGCCGCTCCGCGCGGCCGGGCCATCTACACCATCGCCACCGACGGTAGCGGCCGGCGCCGCCTCGCCACCGGCCTTGGGGGAATGCCGGCGCCCGCCTGGTCGCCCGATGGGAGCCGGCTGGCTTTCTACGGCGGCACCGCGCCCGACCGGGAGGTGTGGGTGGTGCACGCCAACGGCGCCGGTCGGAAACGCCTCCCCACCGGAACGGTTACCCCGATGGGAATCGCCGCGCCCTGGTGGCTTCCGGATGGCCGGTACCTCCTCTTCGCCGGGCGAGAGGTCACCGGCCCCACCGCGCTCTATACCCTCGATACCGAGACGGGCCACCTCACCCGGGTGACCGCGCCACTCACGATCAGCACCAACCCCTGCCTACTCCCCGCTCCCCCCAACATTCCGACTCCATCCGGCGCGCGGCTGGGCACCTCCCTCACGATACCCCCGAACCAGCTTCCGCAAGCCACCGGCACTTTGCCCCGTGACCTCCAGAGGAGAAGAGATGCGACACTACTACCTGCTCGCGGTCGGACTCCTCACCCTGGCTGCCACCCCGTGGCTCTGGTATCCCGGGCGGCCACGCCGGCAGCCGGCACCTGGCACAAGCCGAGTGATCTACACCACCGCCGAGAGCGACAGCGGCGCCAGCGCCCTGCTGCTAGATACCGAGACCGGCCGACAAAAGCTGCTCTTCCGCTTCCCCTGCGCCCTGCACGATCTGCGGCCATCCCCCGACGGATCCCGCTTCGCCGGGGTGCTGTGGACCGATGAGCTGCTCAGTCGGGTGTGTCTGCTGACCGCCGATGGCCAGGTAATCGCCCACACGGAGGCCTCCCGGGTTCATACCAGCCCCCGGTGGTCTCCCGACTCCTCCCGCCTGCTGTTCGTCGACAGCAGCGGGGAGATGATGGGGCTTTACCTGATGGACGCCGACGGCCGGTACCTGAAGCGCCTCACCCGACGCTTCCGCCGCTGCGAAGCCCCCTCCTGGTCTCCCGACGGCTCGCAGATCCTCTTCCACGCCCTCTGCGGCAGCAGCGTGGAGGTCTGTCTCGTCCGCGCCGATGGCACTGGCGAGCGGGCGTTGACTCACACGCGCGGGTCCGACCACCAGCCGGCCTGGTCGCCAGACGGCACGCGCATCGCTTTCGTCAGCGCCCGGGCCGGCAGGCCGTGGCTGCACGAGATGCGTGCCGATGGCTCTCGCCCGCGGCGGCTGCAGCGCAAAGCGGCCGGTGCCTGGTGGCCATCCTGGTCGCCGGATGGGCGGCAGATCGCCTTCCTGGGCGGGGCCTGCCACGAACTGAGCGTCTGGCTGATTCGCACCGATGGCACGGCGGAGCGGCGCCTGGCAACCGGGGCGGTTACGCCGATGCCGGCCGGCCCGCCCCTGTGGCTGGCCGACGGCCGGCGCCTGCTTTTCGTCGGCCGGCGTCCTGGCGACGACCATGCGGCGCTCTACGTACTCGACACAGACAGCGGCGCCTATCGCATCCTGGTCCGCGGCGTGAACCTCGACGCGATGCCCTCCCTCCTGCCAGCGCCGCGCGTCACAACCGCTCGATCAACGTCGGCGTCCCGCTCGCCAGCGACTGCTCGATCGCGCCGATGAGGGCGGTGTTGTGGAAGCCCTCCGCCGCCGTGCACTGGGGGGTCTCACCGGCCAGCAGGCAATCCACGAAGTGGAGGATCGGCAGAAGCTGCCAGCCGTAGGTGACGCCATGGATCTCCTGCAGCGCCCCCACCGCGGGCCATTCGTGACGGCTGCCGGAGACCTCAATCAGCGGCTCCGTCGGCGACAGCGCGATCCGCTCGCGGGTGCCCAGCAGGAGGGCACTGAAATCCACCACCCGCGGGAAGCTGTCCGGGAGGATCCAGGCGGTTTCGAGGGTGGCCGAGCAATCGTCGAACTCCACCAGCGCCTGGATGGCATCGTAGGCGTCTCCCCCCATCGCGGCGAGCACGCCCTTGCGGCCGGCGGCGGTACCACGCACGGCGCGACGGTCGAAGAGCCAGCAGACCAGGTCGGCGAGGTGCGGGAGGAGAAACCACTGCGGCCCGCTGCGGCCGGCCCAGGCCAGCATCTCGCGCGGCACGAAGAGGGTGTTCGCCAGGCGGGCGCTGGCCATCACCGGCGTCCCGAATGCCCCGGACTCGATGCGCTGCTTCGCCGCCACCAACGGCGGGTTCCAGCGGTTCTGGAAGTCGACCATCAGGTGGCGGCCACTGGCCTGCGCCGCCGCCACCATCGCCCGGGCCTCCGCCACGTCGGTCGCTAGCGGCTTCTCGACCAGGACGTGCTTGCCCGCCTCCAGCATTGCCGTGACGATTTCCGCGTGGGCAAAGTCGGGCGTGGTGACGCTCACGGCATCCACCTGCGGGTCGGCGGCAATCTCCGCGTAGCGCGCGGTGGCCCGCGCGCCGACCGCCGCGGCAGCCTGCCGGGCGCGTTCCTCATCCAGATCGCAGACGTACAGCACTCGCACGCGCGGGTGCTGACGGTAAGCGCTCAGGTGTACCCGGCCGTACAGCCCGGCACCCACCACGGCAACGTTCAGGGTTGCTTTCATCGTCCTGGAGCCCCCCTCTCGGCGGCATCGCCCGGCCGCCGGTTGGAGCAGTTGGTTCGGCGGGGGGCGAGCCACTCCTGCGAGGGCTGGCTCCTCAGGCGGCAGCGTGCCGCCCGGCAACGTGGCCGGATGACCAGGCCCACTGCAGATTGAAGCCGCCGCTGTCTCCGTCGATGTCGATCACTTCGCCGGCGAAGAAAAGGCCCGGCACCCGCCGCGACTCCAGGGTGTGGGGATCCAGCTCGCGGGTGGAGACGCCACCGGCCGTCACCTGTGACTGCATCCACGACTGCACGCCCGCGCAGGGGATGCGCCAGTCGCGCAGCCGGGCGGCAATCCGGCGCACCTCCGCCTCGCCCAGGGTGGCGCACGGGCGCTCCAGGTCGGTAATCCCGGCCTCCTTCAGGAGCACCGGAATCAGGCGCTTGTGCAACCAGCCGATGAAACTGACCGCCACCGACTTCCACGGTCCGGCGGCGATGCGCTGGGCAATCTGCTCGGCCAACTCCGCCTCGCTCACCTCCGGGAAGAGGTCCAGGCGCAGCGACAGCGGCCGGCCTGACTCCGCCTCCTGAGAGATAGCACGGCTGATCTGCAGCACCGGCAGGCCGGAGACGCCATACTCAGTGAAGAGCACCTCGCCTTGCTCCCGACGCTGCGGCCGGCCGTCGCGATAGACCTGCACCGCCCCGTCAAAGCGGGCGCCCTGAAGCTGCTTCAAGAACGGCGCCGCCAGCCGCACCGGCACCAGCGCGGGGAAAGGCGGCTCGATGCGGTGCCCCAGCGCCTGTGCGATCCGGAAGCCCCCTCCGTTGGAACCAAGGTTCGGGCTCGACTTCCCCCCGGCCGCCAGGATCACCCGGTCGCAGGAGAACACCTGACCGCCGGTGCCGTGGCAGCGGAAGCCCGTGCCCTCCCGCTCCACCCGGTCGATGTTCGCCTCGCAGACCACCTCCACTCCCAGGTGCTCCACCTCAAAGCGGAGTAGGTCCAGCACGCTGGAGGCCTGGCCGGAGGCGGGGAAGACCTTGCCCCCGGCCTCCACCCGGGCAACCACGCCCAGCTCGGCAAAGAACGCCAGCGTCTGCTCGACATCAAACGCCTGTAGGGCACCCTGGGCGAACGCGGGATCGGCGCCGTGGTAGCGCCCCGGTTCCAGGTGGAGGTTGGTGAGGTTGCAGCGGCCGTTGCCCGTCGCCAGGATCTTCTTGCCCACCCGCTGCATCCGCTCGACCACGCGCACCACGGCACCGGCCCGCGCCGCGGTGATCGCCGCCATCAACCCCGCCGCCCCGCCGCCGATCACCAGCACCCGTCTCGGCTTGCGACTCGCCATCACTCAGGCCCATCCCCGGAAAGGGGCGCGCCCCCGCCGGCGTCCGGCGGGGGGCGGCGACCCGCCAGAACCTCGCGAATGAAAGCGTGCTTGCCGCGGGTGTAACGCTTGCGATCGTCTGGAAAGCGGGCAGCGAGGTCGCGCTTCAGCCGGGCATAGCGGCAGCGCACCTCCGCGTCGCGGCGGAGGGTATCGCGAAACTGGAGGTAGTGCTGCCATTGCGGGTCTTCCGAGAGCACGAGGTGCAGGTGGGCTGTCCGCACCTCTGGCAGCGCTTCTTTCACCAGGAGGTAGCCGCCGTCGCTGCCGGCATCGCCCCGGTCGAGGTAGCCCGCGGCAACCAGCCGCCGCACCAGCTCCGGGAGGGCCTCGCGGTCGCGCACGGCGATGGCGAGGTCGAGGATCGGCTTCGCCGGCAGGTCGGGCACCGCCGTACTCCCAACGTGCTCCACCTGGAGGACCAGGTCGCCGGCGGCGCTTTGGATCGCGCGCGCCTCCGCGGCGAAGAGCGCCGCCCACGCCGGGTCGTGCGCCACCAGGGCCACCGTGTGTCTTCGCAGACCGATCACGGCTGCTCCCCCGCTACTCGCCGATGATCTTCACCAGCACGCGCTTGCGGCGCCCGCCGTCGAACTCGCCGTAGAAGATCTGCTCCCAGGGGCCGAAGTCCAGCTTGCCCTTGGTCACCGCCACCACCACCTCGCGGCCCATCACCTGGCGCTTCAGGTGGGCGTCGCCGGTGTCCTCGCCGGTGCGGTTGTGCTGATAGCGGCCGAGCGGCGCGTGCGGGGCGAGCCCTTCCAGCCACTCCTCGTAGTCGTGCAGCAGGCCCGGCTCGTCGTCGTTGATGTAGACGGAGGCGGTGATGTGCATGGCGTTGCAGAGCAGCAGCCCCTCCTGGATGCCGCTCTTGCGCAGGCATTCCTCCACCTGGGGGGTGATGTTGATGAACGCCCGCCGATGCGGAACGTTGAACCACAGCTCCTCGCGATAGCTCTTCATGGGGGCTATGATAGCACGCCGCGCCCCGGGACGCAACCGCCCGGTAACAGCGCCCTCCCCCCTCCGACGGGCGCGACGTTAAGCGCCAGCCGATATCCGCCGAAGACAAGGATACAGCGTGACGGCATCCACCCCCGGCGCCGGACAGGCGGGCCACCGGCCGCGCCACTTGCCCGGCCCCGGGAGGATGTTCGAGCAGGAGGGGGGAGGCGGAGAGCGAACGACTGATCAACACAGGGTAGATTGGCTCCTTAGCGATGAAGGTGCTGGTCGTTGATGATGACCCAGTGGTAACGGAGGCGATCCAGTCTGTGCTACGCATGGAGGGGTACGAGGTCGCCGTCCGCAACAACGGTGCAGGTTGCATCGCCGAAGCGCGTGCCTGGCGCCCGGATCTGGTCCTGCTCGATATCATGATGCCCGGGCGGATGTCTGGCCTCGACGTGCTGCGGGTGCTTCGTCGTGACTCCGATCTGCCGGTGATCCTCATCAGCGCCCGCGCCGAGGATTCCTATAAAGTACTCGGGCTGGAGTACGCGGACGACTACCTGGTAAAGCCGTTCAGCATGCCGGAGATGCTGGGGCGCATCCGCGCCGTGATGCGTCGGGCCGCGCCGCGAGCCCCGGCGGAGCCCACCAACCTCATTCAGGCGGGCGACCTGCGGATCAACACCGAGACGCGCGAGGTCACCCACGGCAAGCGTCAGCTCACCCTGACCCCCCTCGAGTTCGCCCTGCTGCGGGTGCTGGCCGCCCGCCCCGGGCGCGTCTTCCCGCGCGACGAACTGATCGCCCAGGTGTGGGGCGCGGATGTTTACGTGGACCCACGCACGCTGGCGGTCCACATCCGCGCGCTGCGCCGCAAGCTGGAGGACGACCCCGCACGCCCGGAGCACCTGCTCACCGTGCGCGGCGTCGGTTTCCGCTACGTGGTCTAGGAACCAGTCAACGAACACCCGGGGCGATCCTGCCCGACCCTCTTCACAAAATCCTTATAGGTTGTTTCCGTTTTCTTTATCTGACCTTCGACCTCTCTTAGAGTGCGTCTGCTATACTGGTGCCGTGCGGGACGGCGAGGCCACAGGCACCAGGCGGCACCCTCTTCATCAGTGTCCACTGCGCGGGCCTAACCGTTATCTACCCTGACGCTACCTGCCAGCGGCGACACCCCTGCCGGGGGCCGCGGTCAAGCAGGTTGGTGGGATCAGCAGTCACTTCCGCGAGCCACGTTCGGCCGCGCGAGGCCCACTACTTTACCATCGTTATCGCGCGGCCAGGCACGCAGCAGGCACCGTCTGGTCACCACAACCCGCTCGGATGCAGACGCGTTCACCTTCCATGGGCCAGGTGGGAGCTGATGAGCGTTACCAAGATCCGAAGCACTGGGAATGAGGCGGATGCGGCCAAGCGCCACAAGCCCGCGATCATCGGCCGTCTGGGGGGTGCCACTCCCGCCCAATGCCCCACCGGCTCGCGCCGCCGCGCTCTAACCCTCGCCGCCGCCTGGGGGGTGCTCACCGCCGTGACTCTTCACGCGATCTCGCTGCCCCACTACGCGCCGGCCGACAAGGGCTTCGTCGGCATCGCCACCACCGCCTGGCTCACGACGGCGGGGCCGTTCCCCTTGCTGCTGATGGCCGCCGCCGGGTTGTCGCTTTCCATCCTCCTGGTCACCGCTCGCCCCCGCGTCGCCCGGGGGAAACCCCTCGGCGCCCGGACGATCGCCGAGGTGGTGCGTAGCCTCGACGCCATCGTGTGGGTGGCCGACGCCACCACCCTGCAGGCCCTCTTTGTCAGCGAGGGCACCGAAGCGCTGCTTGGCTACGCCTACCAGCCGTGGCTGGCTGACCAGGACTTCCTGCGGGGCCACATCCATCCCGACGACCGCCGCGACGTGATCGCCCGCATCCGCACCTGCGCCGAGCGGGGCCGCGGCCTCCGGATCGAGTACCGCGCCCTCAGCGCCGACGGCAACCTGCTCTGCCTGCGCAACACGATCCAGGTGATCCCCGATGCCCAGGGCCGGCCCTGGCGGCTGTGCGGCGTCATCGTCGATGTCACCGAGGCCCGGCGCCGCGAGGAATCGCTGCAGCAGCGGGTGAACCTGCAGGCCGCCGTGCTGGAGCAGACCCCCGCCGCTCTCGCTTTCCTCGATCACGATCTGGTCTTCCGCCGCGTCAACACGGCCTTCGCCGAGATCCTGCGCCGGCCGGTTGAGAGCCTGGAAGGATGCCGCGCCCTCGACGTGGTGACCGACCCCGAGGGCCGCGCCGCCCTGCAAGGGGTGCGCGATACCGGCGTGCCCTACATCGCCCGTGCCCGGCCCCTCCCCTCTCCCGAGAACCCGGCCGAGATTACCTACTGGGACTGGCACGTGCGCCCCGTGCGCGACGCGCAGGGGAACATCGAGGGCCTGGCGCTGTCGCTGATGGACGTCACCGCCGCTGAGCGCCAGCGCCGGGGGGCCGCCGCCGAGATCGCCGCGCTCCGCGAGACCGGGGCAGCCAAGGACCGCTTCCTGGCGATGGTGGCCCATGAGTTGCGCAATCCGATCGCCGCCGTTCACAGCGGTCTGGAGGCGCTGCACTCCCTCCTCCCGGACGCGCCGCGCGTTCAGCACACCCTGGAGACGATGGAGCGCAGCGTGCGCCTCCAGGCCCGACTGGTGAACGACCTGGCCCAGTTCGCGGCGATGCGCACCGAGGCGTTCGCCATCGAAAAGGAGCCGGTGGCCCTCGATGCGGTGGTGGCCGCCGCCGTCGATACCCTCCGCCCGGAAGCCGAGCGCGGCGCGCTGACCCTCCACGCCGAGATCACTCCCAACCTCTGGATCCGTGGCGATGCCGACCGCATTCAGCAGGTGATCACCAACCTGCTGGTCAACGCGATCAAGTTCACCCCACCCGAGGGGGAAGTCCACGTGGCCGTGTGGCAGTGCGGTGCTTCCCAGCCGCCGGAGGGCGCCGCGTCCGCCGACGAGACCGCGCCCGCCGGGTGGGCCTGCCTGCAAGTGGAGGATACCGGCATGGGGATCTCCCCGGAGCTGCTTCCCCGCCTGTTCCAGTTGTTCACCCAGGGCCCACCACCCCAGCAAGGACGCCGCGGCCTGGGGATCGGCCTGGCCCTGGTACAATCAATCGTCGAGCGGCACGGCGGTCGGGTTCACGCCTACAGCGACGGCCTTGGCAAGGGCAGCCGCTTCCTGGTGGAGTTGCCGCTCATCCCGCCACCCCCATAGCCCGGCACCGCGGTGAAGGAAGCCGGTCGGAGCGCCGGCGTCCCGCCGGCCCCCGGTAGGAGGCGCGCCCCCGCCGTAGGAGGCGTTTCCTGACGCCGACCGGTCGGAGTGCCGGCGTCCCGCCGGCCCACCGGCTTGACAGCGCCTACCGGGGGCAGGTACAATGGACCCATCCACCCGGCAGGGGCGGAGCTCATCGCCCCGCCTCACCCGCCGGCTCCGGGGAGAACAGATGGCACGCGAGATCATGATCACCGCTGGCCCGGTCACCGCCCGGGCCGAACTCCGCGACAACGCCACCGCCGACGCAATCTGGGAGGCCTTGCCGCTGGAGGCGACGGCGAGCACCTGGGGCGACGAGATCTACTTCTCGATCCCGGTGGCGCTGGAGCCCGAGGATGGCCAGGAAGTCGTGGCGCTGGGTGACCTTGGGTACTGGCCTCCCGGCAACGCCTTCTGCATCTTCTTTGGGCCCACGCCGATGAGCCGCGGCAGTGAGATTCGGCCGGCCAGCGCCGTCAGCGTCTTCGGCAAGGTGCAGGGCGACCCAAAGGTGTTTCGCCAGGTGCGCAGCGGGGCTGTCGTAAAGATCGAACGGGCATGACACGCGTCGCGGTGCGGGTGCTCTCCCATGGCGAGGGCCTTCCCCTGCCAGCCTACGCCACCGAGTGCGCTGCCGGCGCCGACCTGCTGGCCGCCGTGGCCGACGCCCTGACGCTTGCCCCCGGCGAGCGGGCCCTGGTGCCAACCGGTATCGCCGTGGCCATCCCACCCGGCTACGAGATCCAGGTGCGCCCGCGCAGCGGCCTGGCGATCCGGCACGGCATCACCTGCCTCAACACGCCCGGCACCATCGACGCCGACTACCGGGGCGAGATCCAGGTGATCCTCATCAACCTCGGCCAGGAGCCGTTCACCCTCCGCCGCGGCGACCGCATCGCCCAGATCATCCTGGCGCCCGTGGCCCGCATCGCGTGGGAGCCGGCGTCGGAGCTGCCGGCTACCCCCCGCGGCGCCGGCGGCTTCGGCCACACCGGTCTCTCCGGGAGGAAGCAAGCCCCCGAACGGGAATAGTACCAACGATTATCGGGTGTAGCCGCGGCGACGGCCCGCGCCGACCCGCACCGGATCATCGCCCATCGGCAATCGGAAACCGGACCATGCGCATCAACCTGAGACCGCCCGCAATCCGATCCCTGCCGGAGGAGCTGCCGGCGCCCACCGAGTTCCGCAATCCGCCCCCGGGGCACGGACCGGTGCCGTTCTGGCTCTGGAACGCCCGCCTCGAAGAGGCGGAGGTGCGGCGGCAAGTGCGCGAGCTGGCGGAAAAGGGGTGCTCCGGCGCGGTGATCCTTCCGCACCGGGGGCTGCCAATCCCCTTCCTCTCCGCGGAGTGGCTAGAGCAGGTGCGCGCCGCTCTGGACGAAGCGGCGGCGTGCGGCCTCCGCGTCTGGCTCGGCGCCCCCGACACCGAGGTCACTGCCCAACACCTGGAGCTGCGGGCGCAACACCTGCATCTCCAGGAGGTGCCGGCGGATCGCGAGCCGGTGCAGGTGCACCCCGAGGGCCAGCTCCTCGGGGCGTGGGCCGTTCCGCGCTCCGCCGACGCGGCGGTCAGCCCGGCTCCGCTGTACCCCGATGGCCGCGGCCAGATCCGCTTCGATCCCGCCGGCGAGCGTTGGCGCGTCCTTCTTTTCACCGCCCGCCCCGGAACCGCTCTCGATGCCACCCACCCCGAGGCGGCAGCCCGCCTCCTGCAGCTCACCGCCGAGCGCTATGCCGACGCGCTAGGCGATCACTTTGGCACCGTCATCGCCGGCCTCTTTCTCCTCGATACCCCCGCAATCTCCCATCCGCTCCCCTGGTCGCTGCACCTGCGCGAGGCATTCCGCCAGCGCCACGGCGACGACCTGTGCGCATGCCTGCCGGCGCTGGCGCTCCCGCTGCCCAACGCGGCTCAGGTACGCTGCGACTACCACGCCGCGCTGACGGCGCTCTACACCAACAACTTCCTGGCGCCGATCCGGCAGTGGTGCGCCGGGCACGACCTCGAGTTCGCCGGGGTCATCTCCGCCGGCATTCCTCCTCTTGATGGCAGCGAGGCACTCCCAGCGTTGTCCGATCTGCCCGCCCTTTGCCGGACGTTCGACATCGCCGGGGTTGGCGGGGAGGCCGCGCGCCTGGATGGGCAGCCCCAGCGGCTGGCGGCGTCGGCGGCGCACCAGGAGGGGCGCACCGGCGTTCTCGCGCCGCTGGTCGCCTCCGGTTGGGGCGCCACCCTAGCGGAGCGCAAGGCGTGCGTCGATGCGCTGCTGGCCCGCGGCATCAACCGCTTCCTGCCGTTTGGGCTTTACTACACTGTTTGCGGCGAGCGCAAACGCGAGTCGACACCCTCTGAGTTCGAGCAAGAGGCGTTCTGGCCGCACTACCAGCACTTTGCCACCTACCTGGCCCGTCTGTGCGACCTGCTTGCCCGGGGCCGGCACGGCGCCCGCATCGCCCTCTTCTACCCGCTGCGCAGCCTCTGGGCCCACCACGACCTGGGGAGTTACCCCCCCGACGCCCAGGTGGCCTTCGCCGGCGCTGGCTCGCCCGATCCACTCCTGCGGGCACGGGTAGAGCACGACCTGGCAGCCCTGTGTGACCTCCTCACCACGCTGCACTTCGACTTCGACTTCATTGACGAGGAGGGGCTGGCGCGCGCCCGCATCGAGAAAAGCCGGCTCTGCCTGGGGCACGAGCGGTACGAGCTGCTCATCCTGCCCTCGGTGACCACCTGCACGCGCGCCACCTGGGCCCGTGTCGCCGCCTTCTTCGCGGCCGGCGGCAACGTGCTCTCCTGTGGGCTGCTTCCCTTCCAGAGTGGCGAGGGCCCCGCGGCAGACGCCGAGCTGCGAGCCGCCGTGCAGGAGCTGACCACCCTCGACCCGACGGCGCCCGACCGGCCCAGCGGCACGACGGCCCGCGCCATGGGCCGCGACGCGATGCGCCCTCTGAACGTGAATCGCGCCCACGGCAGCCGCGTGGCCCGCTACCTCCCCTCCCATGTACCGCTGCCTGCCCAGCGTGCCCTCCTCATGAACACCCTGATGCGCACCCTCGTCACCCTGGACGCCGACCTCGATTGCCCCGATCTGGTGTGCCACCAGCGCGTCACCGCCGATGGCAAGCTCTTCTTCCTCGCCAACACCACCGACGAGCCCCGGAAGGTGCGCGCTATCTTCTACGCCCTGGGCCACCCCGAGGAGTGGGATCCCGAGACCGGCGCGGTGCGCCGCCTCTGGCACTACGCCCGCGCCGGCGAGAAGGTGACCATGCCCCTCCACTTCGCCCCTCGCCAAACCCGCGTGGTCACCTTCACCGGCACCGACACCCTGCGCGTGGAGCGCGCCAGCTTCGTCGTCACCAACGTCACCGAGGGGGAAGACCACACCCTCGTTCAGGGCCACGCCCGCGACTACGACCAGCCGCTTGATACGCCCCCCAACTGCTCCCTCGCCTGGGAGGGTGGTGGACGCTGGGCCGAGGGGATCGACAAGGGCCTGCTGGAACCACTCTCCTTCGGCGAGGTGTGGGACCTGCGCGTTTTGGGCGACAACACCCTGGTGCTGCCCGAGTGGCGCTGCCACCAGCCCCGGCCGGGCCAAGACCCCACCACGCTCGGCAGCTTTCAGGAGCACTGGGAGACCCTTACCGCGCGCCGCTCAGACTGGTGCTCGTCGCCGCCGGCCGAGGCGTGGTTCCAGACCCGCTTCCATCTGGACTCGGTGCCGCGCAACCTGTCGCTGCTGCTTGAACCGCTGGACGTGCCCTACACGGTGCTGGTCAACGGCCAGGAGGTCACTCCGCTCCAGACCGGGGTGCTCGATCCGCGCTTCCTCACCGCGGATATCGCCGAGGTGGTGGTCGAGGGCCAGAACGTGGTGGCGCTGCGCGTCGCCTACGCCGATGCCCCGGCGAACGCCGATCGGATACCCGAGCCAGCCCGCCTGCTGGGTGACTTCACCGCGCTCCCCGAGGAGGAAGGCGAGTTCCTGCTCTACGCCGGGGTGCCGGAACGGATCCGCACCGGCTCCTGGACCGACCAGGGCTTTCCCCACTTCACCGGCGTGCTGGAGTATACCCAGCCGCTGTTCGTCGCGCCCGACTACTTCGAGTTCCGGCTGATGCTGGTCTGCGAGCAGCCGGCGGCAATCGTGGAGGTGCTGGTGAACGGCAAGCCGGCCGGGGTGCGCTGCTGGCCGCCCTACGCGGTGGATGTCTCCGAGCTCCTCTTCGCCGGGGAGAACCAGGTCACCCTGCGCGTCACCAACACCGCGGTCAACGCCCTGCTGGGCCGGCCGCGCCCCTCCGGCATCCTCGGCCCCGTGCGCATCGAACCGTACGCCCGCATTGAGGTGAAGGTTCCCCGGCAGTAGCGGCCGCCAGCGAGGTGCCCGGCTGCCCAGCGTGGAATCGGGGGGAACGGAAGCCCGACAATCGGCCGGCGCCGCCGCCGGCCACCCTGAGGCCCGGGAGGAGAGTGGCGATGGCGGAAGCATCGCGGTGGAAAGTGACACCCGAAGACCGGCGGATCCTGCGCGAGCTGGCCAAGCAGCAGCTTGAGGCGGCGCACGATCCGATCATGGAGGAGCGCCGGCGGCTCTGGTACTGCCATAACGCGCTGCAGGGCGAGCGCCCGATGGTGCTCATCGAGCTGGGGGGCGTGTGGGAGGAGATCTTCTCCCCCGCCGATTTGCGCTGCCAGGAGGAGTGGGCGCGCAGCCTTGAACTGGGCATGCGGCTAGCGCTCTACCAGTACGCCCACGTGCCGGACGACAGCGTGGTGGACCCCTTCGTGCGCTGCAACTGGTTTGTCCACCAGGGCGACTACGGCGTCGCGGCCCAGTTCGTCCGGGGCGAGGACATCCAGGGCCGGCAACTGGGCTACCGCTGGGACCATCCGATCAAAGACCTGGAGCGCGACTTCGAGAAGCTGCGCCCGCGCACCTTCAGCGTCGACCGCGAGGGCACCCTCGCCTGGAAGGCGCACCTGGAAGAGGTCTTCGACGGCATCCTGCCGGTGGTGATCCGCGGCGGCTTCTGGTGGACCGTCGGCATGACCTGGCCGGCGGTGAACCTGATCGGCCTGGAAAACCTGATGCTCTACATGCATGACCAGCCGGCCGCCCTCCACCGGCTGATGGCTTTCCTGCGCGACGACCACCTCGCTTTCGCCGAGTGGCTGGAGCGCGAGGGGCTCCTCACCCTGAACAACGAGAACGACTATATCGGCTCCGGCTCGCGCGGCTTCACGCACGAGCTGCCTCAGCCCGACCGACGCGAGGGTGACCCCGTTCGCCTGAAAGACCTGTGGGTGCTCTCCGAGTCGCAGGAGACGGTGGGCATCTCTCCCGCCATGTTTGCCGAGTTCATCTTCCCCTATCAGCAGGCGGTGGCCGAGCGCTTCGGGCTTTGCTACTACGGCTGCTGTGAGCCGGTACACAGCCGCTGGGAGAGCCTGCGAAAGCTCCGCAACCTGCGCAGCGTCTCCATCTCGCCCTGGTGCGACCAGGAGTTGATGGCCGAGATGCTAGGCGGGCGCTACGTCTTCTCGCGCAAGCCGGCGCCATCGCTCATCAGCACCGGCCACTGGGATGAAGACGCCATCCGCGCCGATCTACGCCGCACCCTGCGCGCCGCCCGCGGGTGCAGCGTCGAGCTGGTGATGAAAGATGTCCACACCGTGAACCGCGAGCCGTGGCGCCTCGGCCGCTGGGGTGAGCTCGCCCACGAGGTGATCGCTGAGGGCAAGTGATAGGTGATAGGTGATGGGTGATAGGTGATAGGTGTCAGGTGTCAGGGGCCGGGAGCCATAAACAACTACTCTGCCGAGCTGCCCCATTGGGCTGCCCCCCGGCGCGCGGGTTCATGCGCGCACCCGCTTCCTTCCCACGCGCTGCCTTAACGGCGCATGATATATGTCATAGCCGCGGCGGCCTTCCATCTGCTACCATGCAGCCGTTGAAATCGTGATACCGATCCGAAGGAGACGGCAACATGGGAATGTTTTGTTACCAGTGCGAGCAGACCTGGCGCGGCACGGGGTGTACCCGCTTCGGCGTGTGTGGCAAAGACCCGGAGACCGCCGCGCTTCAGGACCTACTAGTTTACGGCGCCCAGGGCCTGGCGCTCTACGCCCACCGCGCCCGGCAGCTCGGCATCGCCGACCGCGAGATTGACATCTTCACCCTTGAGGCGCTGTTCACTACCGTTACCAACGTCAACTTCGACGCCGAGCGGCTGGCCGGCATGGTAGGCAAGCTGGCGCGGCTGCGCGACCGGGCGCGCTCGCTTTACGAGGAGGCCTACCGGAAACAGCACGGGGAGGTGCCCGCGCCGCTCGGCGGCCCTGCCGCCTGGACGCCAGCCACGACGCTGGAGGAGCTGGTTGCCCAGGGGGAGGCGGTCGGCATCACTCAGGGGGCGCAACGGCACGGCGCGGACGTGAACGCGTTGGTGCAACTGGTTCTCTATGGGCTGAAGGGGATGGCCGCCTACGCCGACCACGCCCACATCCTCGGCTACGATGACGATTCGGTGTTCGCCTTCGTCCACGAGGCGCTGGCAACCCTGGCCGGCGACAAACTGACCGTGCCCGACCTGCTGGCACTGGCGCTGAAGGTGGGCGAGATGAACCTCAAGGTGATGGCGCTGCTCGACGCCGCCAATACTGACACCTACGGCCACCCCGTGCCGACGCGCGTGCGTGTCACCCCGGTGAAGGGAAAGGCGATCCTCGTCTCCGGGCACGATCTGAAGGATCTGGCGCTGCTGCTGGAGCAGACGCAGGGCAAAGGCATCAACGTCTACACCCACGGCGAGATGCTGCCGGCGCACGGCTACCCAAAGCTGAAGCAATATCCGCATCTGGTGGGCAACTACGGCAGTGCCTGGCAAAACCAGGAAGAGGAGTTCGCCGCTTTCCCGGGCGCGATCCTGATGACCACCAACTGCATCCAGGCGCCCGCCGAGAGCTATCAGGACCGCCTCTTCACCACCGGTCTGGTGGCCTGGCCGGGGGTGCGGCACGTGGCCGATAAGGACTTCACCCCGGTGATCGAGGCGGCGCTGGCCGCGGAAGGCTTCGCCGAGGACGCCCCGGCGCAAGAGATCACCGTCGGCTTCGGACACCACACCGTGCTGGGAGTGGCCGATACGGTGATCGAGGCGGTGAAGTCTGGCGCCATCCGGCACTTCTTCCTGATCGGCGGCTGCGACGGCGCCCGCGACGAGCGCGGCTACTACACCGAGCTGGCGGAGAAGGTGCCGCAAGACTGCGTGATCCTGACGCTGGCGTGTGGCAAGTACCGCTTCAACAAGCTGCCGTTCGGCGAGATCGGCGGTCTGCCGCGCCTGCTAGACCTCGGCCAGTGCAACGATGCCTATTCGGCAATCAAGATCGCCCAGGCGCTGGCCGACGCCTTCGGTGTTGGCGTGAACGACCTCCCGCTGTCGCTGGTGCTCTCCTGGTACGAGCAGAAGGCGGTCGCCATCCTGCTGACGCTGCTGCACCTGGGCATCCGGGGAATCCGGCTGGGCCCCAGCCTGCCGGCGTTCCTCACCCCGTCGATCCTCCAGGCGCTGGTAGAGAACTTCGGCATCACCCCGACCACCACTGCCGACGAGGATCTGAGCGCCCTCCTCGGCGCGGCCTGAGGCAACCGGGGGGCGCACGGCGGGGCGCCCCCCGTACCGACAAGCCGCACCCCAGCACGACTCTTGACGCCGCCGCGCCCGCGCCGCTATACTGGGAGCATGGCGAGCGAGCGAAGGAACCCGTGCGAGCTAGCGCGCGACTTCCCGATCTTCGCGGATCTGGACGAGGTGAGCGCCAGCGCCCTGCTGTCGCGCGGCACCATTCAGCACTACCACAAGGGCCAACCCCTCTTTGACGAAGGGGATGCCTGCCGCGGACTGTTCCTCATTCAGTCCGGGGCGGTGAAGATCTACAAGCTCTCGGAAAGCGGTCGCGAGCAGATCCTGGCAATCCTGCGCGCCGGCGACTCGGTAGCGGAGCTGCCGCTGTTCGACCGCGCCCCCTACCCGGCTTCCGCCGCCGCCCTGGAACCGACCACGATCCTGTTCATCCCCCTGCACCGCTTCGACGCGGAGATGGAGCGCAACCCGCGCCTTGCGCTGGCGATCATCCGCACCCTCGCCCGACGCATGCGCACCCTGGTGGATCTGATCGCCGACCTCTCCCTCCGCCAGGTGCGCCAGCGCCTAGCCCGCCTGCTGCTGGAAGAGTCTGGCGGCCGCGCCGAGTTCCGCCTGGAGTTCACCAACGAGGAGCTGGCCGCCCGCCTGGGAAGCGTTCGCGACGTTATCTCCCGCACCTTGAGCGGCCTGCAGAACGACGGTTTGATCCGCGTGCAGGGCCGCCGCATCTCCCTCCTGGACCCCGACGCCCTCCGCGAAGAGGCCGGCTGAGCCTCGCGCGACCCGGCGGCACGCCGGTGGCCCGGCAGGGAGGCGCTCTGTGGGCGCCGAACCTGGGCGCCAGTACGGGCGTGGAGACAGGGGGAGATTCAATGCGGAGCGTGCTGCCCATACTGGTGGCGCTGCTGGCTGTTCTGGCACTGCCGCCGGCCGCGCTGGCCGCACCGACGATCGTCGTGAACCTGGGGAAGTACCCCTCGGCGCAGCGGGCCGGCACGGACGAGGCGAACGTCCGGTGGGGCGACGCCGACCCGACCGACGACACCCTCTGCACCGAGGCGTTCGCGGCGCTGGAGGCGCAGCGCGCCCTGCGCAAGATGACGGGAGCCCGCAACGCCTTCGCGATCGTGGACGACCGCGCCGCGCCGGCCGGCGACCTGATCCTCGTCGGCGGCCTGAAGAGCAACGCCCTCTCCGCCCGCTTTGCCGGCGCCTTGGGGGTGAGCCAGGCGGAGCTGGAGAAGCTGGGGCCGGAGGGCTACCGCATCCGCTCGCGAGACGTGGGGGGCCGTCGGAGCACCCTGGTGGCCGGGGGCGGGCGCGTCGGCACGCTGTATGGAGTCTACGACTTCCTGCACCGCCTGGGAGTGCGCTGGTACGCCCCGGGGGAGCTACACGAGGAGATCCCGCCGCGATCGCTGGCCTACCTGCCTCGGTTCGACGTGACGGAATCGCCCCGGTTCCTGACGCGCGGCTTCCACGCCTGGGAGAACCGCGGCGACCCGGAGTTCCTCCTCTGGATGGCGCGCAACCGCCTCAACTACTGGTGCGTGGAGCAGGAGCCGAAGCCGTTGCTGCACAAGCTCGGCATCATGCTGGTGGGGGGCGGCCACATCCTGACCCAGTACTACCTGGGGCCCAACAACCCTTACCCGTACGACCACCCAGCCTTCACGGGTGATGAAGGGAAGCCGAGGGATCCCTATCCGACGAGTGCCGAGTTCCGGGGAGACGCGAATGGAGACGGCACGCTGAGCTACTTCGAGGCGCACCCGGAGTGGTATGCCCTCATCCAGGGGCAGCGCAGCAGCCACATCGTGGGGGACGGCGGCGACAACTTCTGCACCTCCAACCGCGACGCGATGGCGGAGTGGATGAAGAACGCCGTGGCGGACCTGGTGGAGGGCCGCTACAAGGACGCCGGGCTGATGAACGCCTGGATGCTGGACGCCGGGCGCTGGTGCGAGTGCGCCGAGTGCCGTGCCCTCGGCACGCCGACCGACCGCAACCTCCTCTTCGTGCATGAGTATGCGAAGGCGATCAAGCAGGCGCAGGCCGAGGGCCGCCTTCACCGTCCGGTGCGGCTCCTCTTCCTGGCCTACGCCGACGTGCTGGAACCCCCAACGCGCCCCCTGCCGCCCGACTTCGACCCCGAGACGTGCATCGCCACCTATTTCCCGATCACCCGCTGCTACGTGCACCGCTTCGACGACCCCCACTGCTCGCGGAACGCCGCCTACGTCCGGCACCTCTACGGGTGGGCTCGCGACCCCGAGAGGCACTACCAGGGGCAGATCTGCATCGGGGAGTACTACAACGTCTCCGGCTACCGCTGCCTGCCCGCCTGCTTCATGAGCACGATGGCGACCGACATCCCCTACTACTACGCGCGCGGCGCCCGGCACTTCCACTACATGCACTGCACCACGAAGAACTGGGGGAACAAGGCGCTCACCAACTGGCAGATGGCCCGCCAGCTCTGGGATCCCGGCGTGAACTGCGAGGCGCTGTGGCAGGACTACTTCTCCGGCCGCTACGGCCCGGCCGCGCACCCGATGCGCCGCTTCTACGAGTCGCTGGAGCAGATGCTGGGCAACGTCACGGAGCTGAAATACGGGCTGGCCGGCCGCCTGCAGTCGGGCGCGAAGGAGCTCTTCCCGACGACGCACCTGCGCTACGAGCGCACGACCTACCCGAAGGACGACGGCCCCGATCTGCTGGAGATCCTGGAGGCCTCGCGTCGCTGCCGTCAGATCCTGGACGACGTGCTGCGGAGGCGCCTCCCGGAGCGGGTGCGGCAGCGGGTGGCCGAAGATGAGCGCGGCTTCACCTATGGCGAGCGCACCCTCGCCTTCTACGACGCGTTGGCCCGCGCCTACCTCCGCCAACGGGAAGGGAAGGAAGCCGAGGCGCGGCAGGCGTTCCGCGAGGCGTCGAAGCTGGCCGGCCTGCTGAAGGCGGACACCACCTCGGCGCTGCACTCCTCCAGCCACGCCAGCGCGCCGGATGCGCTTGCCGCCAGCTATGCCTCGGGCGCGCTCACGGTCCTCTCGTCACTGCTGGGGCCGCTGGAGCCGGAGCAGGTGAAGGCCTGGGACCCGGCGCGCGGCCCGCTGACCCTCACGGGCAAGGAGTTCGAGGGCGGCGGCGCCACGCGTTTCGGCTACGTCCTGCACCGCTACCCGGAGCGGGAGAAGATCTCGGACCAGGGGAACTATGTCTATGGGCAAGGCTCCGGCCTCGACCGCATCCACGCCTGGTTCCGCCTGGAGAAGCGGCCAGAGGGCGAGATGGCGCTGGTCCTGGTCGGCATCAAATGCCCCCAGCCGGCCGGCGGCGAGGTGCTGGGCGAGGTGCGCGTGAACGACACCCTCGTCTTCTCCGGCAGTGTGCCCTTTGCCGAGCGCGACCTGACCCGGCACGAGGTAGCCGTGCCCGCCCAGGCGCTGAAGGAGGGCGTGAACCGCATTGAGGTCCGCAACACGCAGCCCGGCGGGCAGGTCGGCAACCGCCCCTGGTTCGGCATCGACCGGGTGGAGCTATCGGCACGGTAATAGGCTTTGGGCACGAAGGCATGAATGGGAGGCGAGGGTTTGGGCAGACGATGAAACAGGCACTCCTCACGACAGCGGTGCTTGCATTGGGGGTACAGGCGGCGATGGCAGAACGCATTGAGGTGCCGGTGGCACGCTTCTCCTTCACGGGCAAAGGAAACTACGTCTCCAAGCCCGACCGGCGGGACCTTTTCCAGATCATCCATCCGTGGACCCCCTCCCGGGCCGGCGACTTCGGCCAGATGGAGGCGGAGGTGGCGATCCCCAAAGACGCCCGGGGGCCCTTTACCCTCGTCTTCTACGTGATGGACAACAACTACACCGGACCCGAGGAGACCGGCGCCGACTGGATCAACCGGGATGTGCGCGTCGGCCACCGCTTCCGGCAGGCGCTGGTGAATGGTGAGGTGGTGTGGCAGCAAGATACCTGCCTGGATGACGTTTCCGAGCACACCCTCGTGGACATCACCGAGAAGGTGAAGCCTGGCGAGACGTTCCGCCTGGCCTTCCGTCTCTGGGAGGCCGCCGACAGCGATGTCACGCTCCCGGGCGATGTCTACATTACCGAACACTACGCCACGAAGGTCGCCTCGGCGGTGAAGCAGGTGGTGAAGGACCGCTACGAAACGCGCAGCTACTGGGGTGACGTGGCGGTCTACACCGGTGCCCGCCCCAAGCCAGAGGAGATCCCCTGGGGCTGGCCGACGGTCCTGAAGGCCCCCGCGCCCAAGCCCCACCAGGTGAAGCCGGCGGTCCGCGAGCGGGTCGCCCTGAAGCTGGAGCACGCGGAGCTGCTGGAGGGTCCCTGGCCGTGGCCGGTGCAGCAGGGGATCCCCTTCCCGATGGGCGCGCTGAAGGACGCCTCGAACCTCACTCTGCGGCAGGCAGGCCAGCCGGTTCCCGCCGCGATGCGCCGCCTCAACACCTGGCCGGACGGCAGCGTTCAGTGGGCGGTGGCGGCCTTCACCCACTCCTCTGGGGCCGCTGAGGCCGATCGGACCTATGAGGTGGGATACGGCACAGAGGTGCGGGCTTCCCGGCGTCGGCCGGAGCACCCGGTAGTGGCCTCGGGGGAACGGGGCGCCGGCAACGGCCTGGTGCGCCTGCGCGTTGCGGGCAGCCCGGAGGCTCCCACGGGGCTCTCGGTGCTGGCGGGCCGGGGGCGCGTCGTCGTGCCGGAGCTCGCCCCCTACCTGCGCGCCGGCGGGAAGAACTACGGGGCGCGCTGGTCGGGTGCCGAGTGGCTCTCGCGCTCTGCCCAGGTGGCGGAGCTGGCGCTCACGGGAGAACTGGTGGCACCGGATGGGGATCGCTACGGCGCCTGCCGGCTGCGGGCCGCCCTCTTCGCCGGGTGTCCTTACGTGCGCGTGCTCTTCACCATCACCAACCAGCGGCCGGAGAAGACATTCTCGGCTGAGGCCTACGGCCTGAAGCTGGGGGTGCCGGGCAGCAAGCCGGGGCCGGCTGGCGAGGGCTGGACGGCAGTCGACGCGGGCGGCATCGCCCTGACGGCCGTGGTACGCTGGTTCGCGCACCTCTGGCCCAACGGTATCGAGGTGGCGCCCGAGGGGATCGACCTGCAGTGCTTCAAGCCGGGCGACACCCGCCTGGCCACCTACGACACGCACCCGGGCGAGGCGAAGACGCAGGAGATCTGGCTGGCCCTAACGCCCGAGGTCCCGAGCGCCGTGGACTGCCGCAAGCTGGCGGCCCTGGTCGAGACGCCCCCGCGCCTCGACGTGAGCGCCCTCATCCGGCAGAGCCGCGCCTGGGGCGAGCTTCCCGCGATCACGAAGGAGCACCACCCGGAGGTCTACGAGAAGGTAGAGGCAGTCCTCGCCCCCTACTTCGAGAAGTGCAAGGAGGGCATCCGCCTCTTCGGCGAGTACGGCAACTGGGACAACTACTACTGGAACACCCTCCACACGATGCACTCGCTCTACGCCATGACGGGCGAGCGGAAGTGGGTCGACTGGGCGGAGCGCGCCATCCGGCACCACTTCGACGTGGACATCTGCCACTGGCAGCCCGCCGAGGGTGCGGTGGGCACCGTGGGGGCGATCCACGGCTACTGGGGCGACCACTCGGATACACCCTGCTACAGCCTGATCCAGAACTGCGACGGCGCCTTCGACCACTGGAACCTGACCGGCGACCCGGACGCCTACGGCTACGGCGTGGGGATTGCCGAGTACGTGCGCACCAGCGAGAACATCGGGCGGGGCGGCTCGACGCGCGAGCAGGGCTGGCCGATCCTCTGCATGCTGGCGGCGTGGCGCCAGACCGGCGACGCGAAGTACGGCGACCACGCGAAGCTGCTGGTGGAAACGGCCCTCGGCTTCGAGGAACGCCGTCGCGGCACCTACATCGAGAACCACGGCAGTGTCTCCTACCTGGGGCCGACGCCCTTCATGTATGGCATCCTCTGCACGGCGCTGCGCCAGTATCACCTGCGCTCCGGCGACGAGCGCGCGGCCATCCTGATCGCGCGCCTGGCCAACGCCGTTTACGAGGAGACGCACGACCCCTTCCACTCGAAGACGCTGCCGAACATCGACTACTACTACTCGCCCAACCCCTACCTGCGCGGCGGCGACGGCTTCACGCCGATCACGACGCTGAACCTGAACATCGCGGCGGCGCAGGCCTACGGTGCCTACGTCACCCAGGATCCCGGCCTGGCCGACATCGCCCGCCGCTCCTGGCTGGCCGGTCTGGAGGGCGGCACCGTCTACCCCGAGATGGCCTACGACCTCGCCGGCATCATCTGGTGGCTGGATCAGTTGCAGGAGAGGTGAGGGGCTCAACGGTGAGTTGGGATTCCGAGATAAGGAAGGTCCGAACGGTTGCCTGCGTTCTCCCGCCCGCGCCCTGTCTTCGATACCACGGATGAAGAGGCGCGGGCATCCGGGGCTGTGCGATCCATCCGGGATCGGGGCATGGCCCGAGTGAGACGCTCTCGGAGGACCGCGAAGCGGTCCCACAGCATAGCCCAGGGTCTCCTGACCCTGGGTCTTGCGTCCAGAAAATGCCTAGCACCCTGAAAGGGTGCGACAACACTGGATAGCGGTTTGTGCGACCTCTTCGAGGTCGTGGTATTTTGCCAGCAGATAACCCAGGGTGCGAACACCCTGGGCTAAGTTGTGCGGCCCCTTTGGGGTCGAGGGCAGAGGGCGATTGCGGACATCTGGCCCTGCCCCTACGTCGGGCGACGCAGGGATGCGTCCCTACCCATGGATAGCCAGGGGCGTGTGAGGTGGTCCCTGAGGACAAAGGGAAGCGAGCGGAGGGCACATTCGACCGGGTGCGGGCCGTCATGGCGCGGCAAACCAGCCGGCGTGAAGAGGACCTGACGCCCGAGACCGCCCTGCTGCGGATCGCGCAGGAGGACTCGCTGGCGCTTGAGGAATACTACGCGTTGCTGGAAGACGAGTTCGGAATCACGTTCGTCGACACCGAGCGGATCGTGACCCTTCGAGATGTGGCGAGGTATATCGAGGCGCGCCGGCTGCAGGGCGCGTGAGGTGTGAGGAGTACAGGCATATGACACCGCGTGAGAGATACCGTGAGACGCTGCTGTTCGGCAACCCGGACAAGGTGCCGTTTGTGCCAGGCGGACCCCGAGAGTCGACGCTGGCGGCCTGGCACCAGCAGGGCCTGCCGGAAGGGGTAAACTGGCACACGCACCTGCTGGAGGTGCTGGGCATCGAGCCGGAGCCGGTGAGGGACTGCCCCCAGCCAGGCGTCTCCTTCCAGATGATCCCTACCTTCGAGGAGAAGGTGCTGGAGCATAAGAACGGGCACTACATCGTCCAGGACTGGATGGGCGCCATCACCGAGATCTCGGACCAGTACGACTACACCTACATCCGCTCCGCGCGCGACTTCGTTACCCGCAAGTGGCACCGCTTCCCGGTCCAGAACCGGGAGGATTGGGAGCAGATGAAGTGGCGCTACGACCCGAAGGCGCCCGGCCGCTTCCCGGACGACTTCGAGGAGCGCTGCGCCCAGATGCAGGAGCGCGACGTGGTGGTCACCATCCACTTCAACGGCCCCTTCTGGCAGATGCGCGAGTGGTGCGGCATGGAGGGCCTCTGCATCCTGATGGCGGAAGACCCGGAGCTGGTCGACGAGATGGCGCAGTTCTGGACCGAGTTCGTCTCGCAGACGATGGCGCCGATCCTGGAGCGGGTGACGCTGGACCGGGTGGGCATCTCGGAGGATATGGCCTACAAGGAGCACAGCATGATCTCGCCGGCGATGGTGCGCCGCTTCCTGATGCCCTCCTACGAGCGCTGGGTGCCCGAGATCAAGAAGAGCGGCTGCCCGATCATCGACATGGACTCCGACGGCTACATCGGCGAGTTGCTCCCGCTGTGGATTGAGGCGGGCATCAACGTGTGCGACCCGATCGAGGTGGCGGCCGGCAACGACATCGTGGCGTTCCGCGAGCGCTTCGGCAAGCAGATGGCCTACACCGGCGGCATCGATAAGCGCGCGCTGGCCAAGGGCGGCGCGGTGATGGAGGCGGAGCTGAAGCGGGTGATCCCGCCGCTCTTTAAGGAGGGGGGCTACATCCCCGGGTGCGACCACGGCGTGCCGCCGGACATCTCCTGGCCCAACTTCGTCGAGTACGCCCGCCTCCTGGCGCAGTACACCGGCTGGCTGTAGACCCGCCGCCTGGCGAGGAGGGGCACTCCATGAGCACATCCAGACCGATCCTGGCTCTGATCTGCGGCGTGTTGAGCCTATCCCTGGCGAGGGCCCAGGAGAACCTGCTGGTCAACCCCGGCTTCGAGCAAGTGGGCAAGGACGGCTTCTGCGCCGGGTGGGGCGGGGGCGAGTTCGGCAGCGTGGGCAAGACGCTCTTCTTCGATACCGAAGGGGCCCGCGAGGGCCGGCACTGCCTGCGTATGGTGGGCACCCCCAACACCTGGACTACCTGTGCCGGCACGCCGATCCCGGTCAAGCCCAACACCGCCTACTGGATCACCTGGTGGTTTCGCGCGGAGCAGCCCCTCTCCAGCCGTACCTACCTCTTCCTGCAAACCAACACCGGTCAGCGCGTCTTCCCCCAGACCGACCGCCGCGGCCGCTTCGGCTGGACCCGGAACATCGTCCGCTACGTCACCCGCGCCGACGAGACGTCGCTGCAGCCGGTCTTGACGATGCACTCTTACGAGGACCCGCCGGGCACGGCCTGGTGGGATGAGGTGGGCGTTTGGGAGAAGCTGCCGCCGGATCTACAAGTGCACTACCGGGCCCAGCATCCCTGGGATGACGTCCGCGTGTCCACTGCCCGCAGCTACGCGCGCACCCCGCAGTGCGTCGTGTGGGGCGACCGCGCCGAGGCGCGCCTCTATCCCCACACCCCGGTGCCGGCAAAGGCGCCGCGCGCGCCGGCGATCCCCCTGGCCGCTCCCGGGCGCGGCCATGACCTCTACCAGCTCGTCGTCACCCCCTCGGCGGCGATGGCGCCGGTGTCGCTGCGCTTCACCCGGCCGACAGGACCGGGGGCGATGCCGGCCGGCACCCTCCGCTACCGCGTGGCGCGGTGCGTGCCGGTGCAGGAGGTCCGCAACCCCGCCGTGCCGCTGGGCCCCACGCCAGACCCGCTGGTGGAGCCGACGGAACCGGAGCCGGTGGGGCCAAAGCAGAGCGCGCTCTTCTGGATCGAGTGGGCGCCACCGCCCGGGGGCAAGCCCGGCACCTACCGGGCAAACGTGGAGGTGCTCTCCGGGGGGAAGGTGATCGCCACCGTGCCCCTCCGGCTGCGCCGCTGGGGCTTCGACCTGCCGGCGGTACCCCACTACCGCTCGATGGTCCTCTTCGGCCTCGGCCACGCGATGCGCTTCTATCCCGGTCAGTCCGAGGAAGCGGTGTGGCGCCTGGGCTGGGAGGCGCTCTCCCGCCACCGCCTCAGCGGCTTCAACATCGCCCTCTACCCCAACGCCACCCTCCAGGATGGGAAGCTGCAGATCGACTGGACGCGCTTCGACCGGATGGTGGCCGCCGCCAAGGAGTTCGGTGCCTCGGCGATCACCCTCGGCCCGATGCTCGGCGGCGGGGCCAGCGAGGGCTGGAAGCCCTGGCGCTTCCTCGGCTTCATGCCCCTGGAAGACCCGGGCTTTGACGCAGTCTACGTGGAGCTCAACCGCCAGATGGCCGCCCGCCTCCGCCAGGCCGGCCTCCTCGACCGCTGCTATGTCTACCCCTACGACGAGCCCGAGCCGGACTACATGGACAAGATCGCCCGCCTCTGCGACCTAGTCCACCAGGGCGACCCGGAGCTGAAGTGCCTGATGACGGTGGACCCTGCCAGCGCCGAGCCGCTGTGGGGCAAGGTGAAGGCTTGGATCGTGCCGAGCTGGAGCTTTAGCGGCGATGTCGTCGCCCAGCGCCGTGCCGCCGGCGACGAGGTGTGGGTCTACAACATGGTGGCCTCCATCGAGGATCCGGCCCTGGCCCACCGCCTCTACGCCTGGCACGCCCTGCAGGTGGATGCCCGCGGCGGCCTGCTGTGGAACTCCACCTGGTGGAACCAGATCAACCCCTGGGAGAACCCCACCGCGGTGGCGGTGCCGGTTGGGCGCCAGCATGAAAGCCTGTACCGCTACCGCGCCGGCGAGGCCTCGCTCTTCTACCCCGATCCGGCCGGCAAGGGCCCGCTGGTTCCCGCCTTGCGCCTGCCGATGATCCGCCAGGGCGTGGAGGACTTCGACCTCCTGGTGGAGCTAGAACGGGCGTGGCGCGAGGCGGCGGCACGGCTGCCCGCCGCCACCCGGCGGCAGGAGGTGGCCCGGCGCGCCCGCGCCGCGCTGATGGCCCCGGTGGTGCTCGATGGGGCAACGATGACCACCTGCTGGGCGCGAACAGAGGCCGTGCGGCATATCGCCGCGGCGGAACTGGAGGTGGCCCGGCAGCGCCCGGCGGTGATCGCCCACCCCACGCGTCTCGGCGCCCACCTCGGCGTGGCCGGCTGGGCCGAGCCTGGCACCCGCCTGACGCTGAACGGGAAGTCCGTGCCCGTTGGGCGCGATGGCCGCTTCCAGCGCCGAGTCACCGCCGCCGAGCTGGCGGCTGGCCTCCAGTGGGCAGCCGCCAAGAGCACGGCCCGCAAGAGCTGGCAGTGGGCCGGGCTGCGGTAGGCGTTCCGTCCGCGGCGATACCCTGGAGAAAAAGAGCGTGGGGCCGGCCCCACGAGAGTGAGAGGGAGGCCGGCCCCACGCACGTCGGCCGCGTTCGGGGCGCGGTGGAAACGCTACTGGCCCCACACCTCCACCGAGCCTTTGTCGGTTCGGAGGATCAGGCGGCGGCCGCCGCCGGCGCCTTGCACCTGGTAATGGTACTCCTCGCCGCTGTCGTCGCTCCAGAGGAGCACCAGGCGGCCGTCACCGGCGTACCAGCGCCCTTCCTTGACGGTGGTCTGCGGGCCGCTGTCCAAGTGGAGGCTCCCGGTGTTCTGCCCGCCGGAGTTGTTGAAGGTGGAGCTGGCCATGAAGTGGTAGGTCTCGGTGCGCCGTGCGGCCCCGCCGGGCTCCAGCGTCAGGCTGGCACGGTTCTCACTGACAGTCTGCGTTTTCTGCAGCGAGTGAGATGCCCCACCGGAGCGCGTTTCCAGCCACCGCCAGGCGCCAACCACGTTGGGATCCAGCGCCTCCTGGCTGGCCCCCAGGGTGGCGAAGATCGCGCGCACCTCCTGATCGCGCGCGGTGAGGCGCTCCTTGTAGCCCAACTCGAAGAGGCAAACGGCGAACCCTTTGATAAGCACCACGTACATGCGGGCGCGAATCGCCTTCCCCGCCTGGTTGGTGCCCTCCCAGGAGAGCGCGGCCCCCGGCTCGCTTCCCGCCTTCACCGATTCTACGTCGCCGCTGCGCTGCAGGAAGGGGGCAAGCTGCATCACCTGCCCCTCCAGGAGCTGCACCAGCCGCGGATCGTCCGGCTGGCTGAGGCCGCCGGCGGCCGCCCCGAGGATGAAGTACGCCTCGGTGGGCTGGCCGTTCTCCATGCCCGGCTTGGGGGGAATGAGCTGGTAGGCGGCATCTGGGAGAGGCTTCGCCGTCCAGGTGGCTGGGTAGCGGATGGCGATACCAACGGGGTGGCGCAGCACCTTCCAGTTGGCCTGTCGCGGGCGTGCCGCCGGCGTTCCACTCGCCGGACGCGAGGCGCCCGCCAGGGGGTTGGCCGGCTTGCGCGCGGCCAGCGGGTTGGCCCGCTGCGCGCGGGCCGAAGCGCCCTGCTTCGCCAGCGTGTGCGTCACGCCGCCGGTAGAGAGCTTCAGCGTCGTTCCCGCCAGGACGGCGCTGAAGGCGAACTGGTCGCCCGCGCTCTTGAAGGTGCCTACGAGCTTGCTGCCCACTTTGCGCGCGGTGAAGGGAAAGACCTGCTTGCCCAGCGTGATCGTGCCCTGATACCGGCCGCTGGCGCTTTTGACCACCACCGTCATTTCCGCGTTCTTGAACGTGCCGATGAAGGGATCGCTGGTCCGGGCCAAGGGGTTGGACCCGGCCGCGGGCTTTGCGGGGGCGGCGGGTTTGGCCGGCGCCCCCGCTGCCGGTGCCTTGGGGTCGGGCGCGCCCCCAACGCGCGTCAGGATGAACTGCTGCCGGGCCTCTGGCTCGGGCTCCCCCGCCGCATCCAGCTCGCTCACCTCCAGCGTGACCTTCTCTGCCTGGCGGAGGGCATGGATGGCGAAGCGGATTGGGGTGCCCGTCAGCATGGCGGTACCGGCCAGCCGGTTCCCCTCGGCGCGGGCCGTGATCTGCAGCGTGGTTCCGTGGAAAGAGAAGGTGCCGGTAACGCTGCCCTGGGCACTCTCATCCAGCTCCAGGGTGATCGCGCCCTCTTCGCCCTCTCCGCGGTAGGTGCCGGTGAAGGTGGGGGCGGCAGCGGCAAGGCCCAGGGCCGCCAGCAGCGGCAGCACTGTTCCCAGGACAGCGGCGGTGATCGAGCGCATCGGTGTGTTCCTCACAATCCGGTAGGTCCGGCAGGGATCCCGGCAGCCAGGAGGGCTGGCCCTCGCCAATCGACCCATCTTACTGCCTGCCCCCCGGGTTGTCAAGGCCCGAACAACGCCGCCACGCGTTCAGGATCGAGGCACGGTCGCCAGACGCGCACCCCCCGCCACCGACAGGTCGGATCGCCGGCGTCCCGCCGGTCTCCGTAGGAGTCCCCCACGCCCGGCGAGCACCCAGGAGGATGAAAATGGGGCGCCACTACTGTTAGGCGAGCAGCAAGAAACCATCTCCTGGGAGAGTAGCGGGGTGCCCTGGCGACGTAGCCGCCCGGCCGAAGCCCGATTGCTCGGGCACTCCGGTCCGTTGCCTGGGAGAGTAACGGAGCGCCGCAGCGATGCGGCTTCCTAACCGCCGAAGCCCGATTGCTCGGGCACTCCGGCCATCCCTCCTGGAGGAATAACATCTCTCCGGCGGCGGACGCCTCCCACGCCGGCCGGCGTCCCGCCGGCCACTGCCCTGGACCGCGGCCACCCGCTGCTTGCGGGAAGATCCCGTCACTGCTATAATGGGACCGTTGGGGTCTCCCAACGTTGGGTGGCGGCGGTGCGGGCATTGGATCAAGGAGAGGCGACGGATGTCGGATAGTTACACGCCGGTCACTGCGCGCGACCGGGAACGGCCCACGTTCCCGAAGCGGGCGGTGGTCACCGGCGGCATGCCATATGGAAATAAGGACCTGCACTTTGGGCACGTCGGCGGCGTCTTTGTGTTCGCCGACGCGTTCGCGCGCTTCCTGCGCGACCGCATCGGCCCGGAGAACGTTATCTTCGTCTCCGGCACCGATTGCTACGGCTCGCCGATTGTGGAGGACCACCGCAAGCAAACGGAGGCGGGTCAGTTCCACGGCAGCCTGGAGGAGTTCGTTCGCCGCAACCACGAACGTCAGCGCGCCACCCTGGCGGCCTACCGGATCAGCCTGGACACGTTCGCGGCCTCCGGCCTGGAGCCCTACCAGCCGATCCACCGCGAGTTCGGCGCCTGGATCTTGCAGACGCTTTACGCCCATGGGTACCTGCAGAAGCGCACCACGCCACAGTGGTACGACGCCGAGCGGGGCACCTTTCTCAACGGCCGACAGGTAGTGGGCCGCTGCCCGGTGCTCGGCTGCAAATCGGAAAACGCCTACGCCGACGAGTGTTCCCTGGGCCACCAGTACGATCCGCAAGACCTGATTGACCCAAAGAGCACGCTGACCGGCAAGCGCCCTGAAATGCGCGACGTTACCAACTGGTATCTGAAGGTGGATGCGTTTCGCGAGGTGCTGCGCCCCTGGTACGAGTGGCTGCGCGAGACCGGCCAGTGGCGCCCCTTCGTCGTCAGCAGCGTGCTGGAGTGGTTCGAGCCCCCCACGATCCACGTCACCCGCAACCAGGCCGAAGCCCTGGAGGCGGTGCGGCCGCAGTTGCCGCCACACGAACTGCGCGAGGGGCAAGCGCAGTCGCTGCAGCTCGTCTTCGGGCGGCTGGAGGAGATGGAGCGCGCGCGCGCCATCCTGGGCGCCGCGGCGATCCGCTATCGGGTGGGCAAAACGCTGGTGCCGTTCCGGCTCACCGGCAACCTGGAGTGGGGCCTGCCGGCGCCGGCGATTGAGGGGCTGGAGGGGCTCACTTTCTGGGTGTGGCCGGAATCGCTGTGGGCACCGATCTCCTTTACCGCCGCCTGCCTGGAGCAGCACGGCAGAGCGCGCGAGGAATGGCGCGAGTGGTGGTGCGCAAAGGCTGCCACGGTCTACCAGTTCATCGGCGAG
>JAAZEB010000009.1 GCA_012512505.1 Armatimonadota bacterium
ATATGGACCAGATGCGCGCCGTGGTCCGCAAGGCGGTGGAAGGCCGGCGCGCCCGCGCCGAGGAAGCCCCCACGCGCCAGGACACCGCCGGCGCCTACACCCTCGAGGGCGTGGTGGGCGTCAGCGCCCCGATGCAGGCGGTCTGCCGCGTGGTGCACCGCGTGGCAGACAGCCGGGCCACCGTGCTGCTGCGCGGCGAGAGCGGCACCGGCAAGGAGCTGATCGCCCGGGCCCTGCACCACCTCTCCTCCCGTGCCCGCCGCCCCTTTATCCCGGTGGCGGCCGCCGCCCTCTCCGAGGAGCTGCTGGAAAGCGAGCTGTTCGGGCACGAGAAAGGCTCCTTCACCGGCGCCGCCAACCAGCGCGTTGGCCGCTTTGAGCTGGCCGACGGCGGCACGCTCTTCCTCGACGAGATCGGCGACATCTCCCCCTCCCTGCAGGTGAAGCTGCTGCGCGTGCTCCAAGAGCGCGAGTTCGAGCGCGTCGGCGGCATGAAAACGATCAAGGTGGACGTGCGCCTCGTCGCCGCCACCAACCGCGACCTGGAGGCCGCCGTCGCCGCCGGCCGCTTCCGGCATGACCTCTACTACCGCCTGCAGGTAATCCAGATCACCATGCCGCCGCTGCGCCAGCGCAAGGAAGACTTGCCGGCGCTGGTGAACCACTTCATCACGCGCTTCGCCCGCGAGAACGACCGCAAGGTGACCGGCGTCAGCGACGAGGTGATGGAGATCTTCCTGCGCCACTCCTGGCCGGGCAACGTGCGCGAGCTGGAGAACTGCCTGGAATACGCCACCGTCATGGCCGAGCCAGACGCCACCCTGATCACTCCAGATGTGCTGCCGCTGAGCGTGCGCACCCTGGCCGCCCGGGGCGATACCATCCACGTGCCCGCCGGCACCACCTTCGAGGAGGCGATGGCCGTCGTCGAGCGCGAGCTGCTGCTGGAGGCGCTGAAAAAGTCCGACTGGGACCCGCGCGCCGCCGCGCGCGCCCTGGCAATGAGCGACCGTTCGCTGGAGCACTACGTCGAGAAGCACGGCCTGCAGTCACGGGACGACTGGATGCCAGAGCTTCCCGCCGCCGGCCCCAAGGCCCGATGACCAGCCGTCCGTGAGAAGAACCTGTTCGGCCCCTTCTTTGCCCGCCGCGGGCAGCCGGGGTGGGACCGGCAACCGACGGCTGGGAGTTGTCCGCTGACCCGTCTCAAGGAGAGCCCCATGACCCCACGAGAGCGAGTGCTGGCGGCACTGGCGCGCCGGCCGGTGGACCGCGTGCCCTGGATCGAGGGGATCGTCGGCAACGGCATCGCCTCCCGCGTGTGTGGCGAGCCGATTGCCGTCGATTGGTCGGTTGCCCCGGATGGCTTCCCGACGATGCCGGGGGCACAGCTTGCCGCCGAGCAGAAGAAGGTGAACCGCGTCTTCGGCAAAGACAACCTCAACTTCTCCGCCTTCGCGCCGATCTTCGCGAGGAAGATGGAGAAGGCAACCGATGGCTCGCCGGTCTTGGTCGGCGATGGCCTCATCCGCACCCGCGACGACTTCGCCCGCCTCTTCCGGCTGCCCCCGCCGGACGACCCCGGCTTCATCGCCAACGCCCGCGCCTTCATCGCCCACAAGGAGGACTACTGCGCGGTGGCCTGCGTGCGCCTCGGCATCGGCGCCACCCTCCTCAGCATGGGAATCGAGGCGTTCTGCTACGCCATGGTCGACGACCCGGGGCTGATCCAGGAGATCCACGACGCCTACGCCGACTGGACCGCCCGGGTGGTGCCGATCCTCGAAGAGGTCGGCTTCGACGTGATCTGGGGCTTCGACGACGTGGCGTTCAACAGCGGCCCGATCTTCCGTCCCGACTTCTACCGCCGCTACCTCCTGCCGAAGGAGCGCGCCGTGGTTCGCTCTTTCACCCGCCCGTTCATCGCCCACAGCGACGGCGACATGACACCCCTGCTGCCGGACTGGCTGACGCTGGGGCAGGCGGCGATCCATCCGATCCAGCCGGACGTGATGGACATTCGCCAGGTAAAGGAGCAGTACGGCGACCGCGTCTGCCTGGTCGGCAACATCTTCATGGACGATCTAGTCCACAAGGAACCGGCAGACATCGAAGCGCAGGTGCGCGAGCGCATTGAGACGATCGGGCGTGGCTGGGGCTACATCCTCTCCTCCAGCAACAGCCTGACGGACGACATGAAGACAGAGAACGTCCAGGCAATGATCACCGCCATCGCCCGTTACGGCCGCTACTGAGGGGTGGCCCCCAGCCCCCCAAAACTGGGGGGAGCCTCCGCTCTATAGCCCCCCCGGCCCCCCAAAACTGGGGGGAGCCGTTCCCCAAAGCCCCCCCGACTTCGGGGGGGTTGGGGGGGCCATACCTACATATCCATGCCTGGGAAGGGGAAGGCGCGTGTCGTGGGGAAGTACTGCTCAGCGGCACCGGCAGGCTTGCCGAGGAGGGGAGCGACGGTGAACAAGCTGTTGGCGGCACTTCTGCTTTGGCTGACTCTGAGCACGCCCGTACCCGCCGCGCCGGCCAAACAGCCGGGCGCCCCGGCTACGCGCGCCCCGGCAGCCAGCGCTAAGGCGACCACCGCGGCGCTGCAGCTTCTGGCCCGTGGCGACGAACACGCCGCCGCCGGCCGCTACGCCGATGCCCTCGACACCTGGCGCCAGGCCTACGAGCAGCTCTTTCCCGCCTTTCGCGGCCTGTCGTTCCGCCGGCCGCTGCAGGTTGAATACCTCGATCGCGGCGCCCTGCAGCAGCGCCTGCGCGAGGAGCTGGCGCGGGAGCTGCCGGACGAGGAGCTCCAGGCAACCCGCAAGGCGATGGTGGCCTTCGGGTTCATCCCCCCGGAGCTGGACCTGCGTGAGACCTACCTCCAGTTGCAGGCCGAGGCTATCGCCGGCTTTTACGACCCAACCCGCAAACGCCTCTGCCTCATCCGCGAGGGCAACTCCGCCGGCATCCAGTACTGGTGGGGCAACAGCAGCCAGTTTGACGCCCTGGAGCAAAAGACGGTCTTGATCCACGAGATGGCCCATGCCCTCATGGATCAGCACCACGACCTCCTCGCGCTGCAGCGCGCCGCCGACAAGAACGACGACCGAGCCCTCGCCCTCAGCGCGCTAATCGAGGGGGAGGCAACCCTGGCGATGATGCTCGGCGCCGACCCGCGCAGCCAGAGCAGCAGCTTCCTGCGCCTGCCGCCAGGGTTGATGGATTTCCTGTTCACCCTCACCAAGCCACTGCTCGGCTTCAGCGCCGGGCCCCACTTCCGCGGCGCGCCCCCCATCCTCAAAGACACGCTGCTCTTCCCCTACCTGAAGGGCCCCGCCTTCTGCCTCAACCTCACCCGCCAAAGCGGCCAGTGGCAGCCGCTCGATGCCGCCTTCTCCCGGCCCCCCGTCTCCACGGAGCAGATCCTCCACCCGGAGAAGTATCCGGAGGATACCCCCGTGAACGTCACCCTCGCCGATATCCAGGCGGACCTGCCGGAGGGCTGGGCGCCGGTCTACACCAACACCCTGGGCGAGCTGCAGATTCAGATTCTCCTCGCGCCGGCGCTGCCAGGTATCGCCAGCCTGCGCGCCGCCGAGGGATGGGCCGGCGATACCTACCGCGTCTACGAACGCAGCGGGGGCACGGATGAGCTGCCCCGTCTCCTCTACACGTGGTTGAGCACCTGGGACACCCAGCAGGAGGCGCGCGAATTCCGCGAGGCGATGGTGCGCGTGCTGGCGCACCAACTGCGGATGGAGCCGCTCGACATCACCGAGGTCCCCCTCCTGCCCCAGGGGATGTGGGGAAAGGCGTGGCTCTCCCAGGAATCGCTCTCCGCCGTGCTCGGGCGCGGCAGCGACGTGTGGGTTCTCCACCGCGTGCCGGAAACGGTGGCCGAGGCGGTGCTGGCCAGGGTGCTGGTGGTGAAACACACCCCCAAGGGGGTCTGGCGCCCGAAGCCGGCCGCCAAGCCAACCCCCAAGCCAGCCTCCAAGCAGAGCGGGGGCGCGGGCAAGCGGTGAGCCCTGGCCGGCGCGACGCCTACGTGCGCCGCATCCGCGCGCACGGCCAGTACACGAAGAACACCCGCCCCACGATGTAGTCGCGGCGGAGCGGCCCCCACACGCGGCTATCCTCACTGCGGTCGCGGTTATCGCCGAGGACGAAGACGTGGTTGCGCGGCACGCGGTAGCGGGGAAAGCTGTAGTGGCCCACCTCCTGGATGTACGGCTCGTGGCAGGCCTGACCGTTGCGGTAGAGCACGCCGCCGCGCAGCTCAATCACGTCGCCGGGGCCGGCGACCACGCGCTTCAGCCAGACCTCCTCGCGGTCCAGCGTGTTCAGCGCGATGATGTCTCCCAGCGCCGGCAGCCGGTGCTGGTAGGCGCGGCGGTTGATCAAGACGTAGTCGCCCACGCGCAGGGTCGGCTCCATCGAGCGGGAGCCGACATAGGCGGGCAGCACCACCCGCAGGCGCAGGTGGAGGGCCCCCGCCAGCGCGCTCAGAAGGATCGCTATCTCTAACACCCGCCACCAGGTGGTGCGATAGCGCGACTTGCCCACCCCTTCCACTCCTCTCACTCCTGCGACCGCGCGGGACCAGGGAACTATCAACGAGCAGGCAGGGTCTCTCGCCCGGCGCCCCTACCGTGGGCAGGGGGTCCAACACACCGCCGACGCGGTTGCTCGCTGACAGGTCTTTGGGCGCATTCGAGCGAGCAGCCATAAGGCCGTCACCCGGCGCCGATAGCATTCTACTCCTCGCCGGACGCGACTGTCAACGCGGCCGCCGATGGCCCGACGCTGAAGAAGGAGTCCACCCCTCGCTCGCGAAGGCAATCGTGTTGCTGCACCAGGCGCCAGCAGGGCCCGCGCGTGCGGCCGGCAGCCGCGCGGGGAGAGCCAGCCTTGGGGGTGGGGCCGGCTGCCACCGGCCTGTTGCCCGCGCGCCGAAAGCGCCCGCCGGTGATGGCACCCTGCCTGGCGTCAGCGTTGAGGAGCCGCGCATGCTCGTGCGAGATTACCCCGTAGGGATTCGGCCAGCCTATGCCGCACTCGCCGCCGTCGCGCTCCTCCTCTTCTGGCTGCCAGACCCCGCCCAGGCGCGACACATCACCGCCGCCACCCGCCGCGTCTCCGGGGTCACCGCCCACGTCGTCACCATCAACCTGCGCGCGCCGCAGGTGAAGGTCTCCCTAATCACCGCGCAGCGCTTCCCCCGCGGCGACGAGGCGTTCTCCCGCCTGGCGCGGCGCAGCCGCGCGGTGGCTGCCATCAACGGCACCTTCTGCGACCACCAGACGCAGATCCCCCTGGGCGACCTGGTAGCCGACGGCCGACTGCTGCACGAAGGCCGGATGGGCACCGCCATGGCGATCACCCCGGAAAACGAGGTGTTCTTCGGCCGCGTCGCCTGGGGCCGCACCGCTGATTGGTCCGGCTATGAGACGGTCCTCGCCGCCGGACCCACCCTGATCAAGCAGGGCCGCGTCGATCTGAAACCCAGAGCGGAGGGCTTTGCCGACCCGCGCCTGCTTCAGCCCACCCCCCGCTCGGCAGTGGGCCTGACCGCGCGCCGCCGCCTGCTCCTGGTCAGCGTGCCCCAGGCCGTAACGCTCGACAGGCTGGCCGAGGTGATGAAAGCGCTGGGCTGCGTGGAGGCGATGAACCTGGATGGAGGCGCCTCCCGGGCGTTGTACTACCGCGGTGAGGTGATCGCCCGGCCGCGCCAGCGTCTCAGCCACCTCCTGGTAGCCTACGAGCAGGCCAACCACGTTGACCTCGGGCCGCCGCTGGCCCTCCCGGAGGGAAACGGCCTGCAGCCGCTCTCTGCCAGGGCGCCCCGTCCCGTGCACGCGCTGGCCCCCTCCGGCGGCGCCGATGAGCCGCCCGACTGGTTTCCCGTCTACCCGGGTGCCGAGCCAGAGGGCGAGCCGAACTGCCAGTTTGCCCAGTACTCTACGGAGGATAGCATTGAGCGCGTGCTCTCCTTCTACCGCCGAGAGCTGGCCGGCCAGACGCGCGCCTCGCTGCGCAACCACTCCGGGCCCCCGGCCGGCGTGCTGACGCTCCTCTCCGGGCCGGGCGCCCAGTCGCAGCTTCACGTCACTCACGAGGCCGGCGGGCGCACCGTCATCCGTGCCTTCTTCGCGCGCCCGGGGGCGCCCCCGCCCCACACCGGCGAAGCCGACCCGGTCACCCCGCCGGCCGGCATGCCGTCGGCGGCGGTGCAGCGCTTCTATCAAGAGATGGCCGCCTGCGTGGAGGATATCCAGCGCCCCGCCGCCGTGCCAGACTACCCTGGCCTGAAACGGCAGCACTCGCCCCGCGAGATCGATCTGCCGATCTACCAGGCGCCCGCCGCTATCGACCGGGTGGTCGGCTTCTACCGCAAGGAGTTGGGCAGCCGCGCCCGCATCACCATCGAGCCCAGGCGCGGTCAGATCGCCGTGATCCGCATCCTCTCCGGCGCCGGCGCCGGCTACCTGGTGCAGCTCATCGCCAATGGCGCCGGCAAGACCACGGTGCGCTTCTTCAGGGGAGAACCGCGCACCCCCTCCTAAGGTGGCCGGCACCAAGCGAGGGCGCCGCGCGGCAGGGGTGTGTCCCCAGGCTGCCGAAACGTCTCCCGAGTTCGCGGAGAGGAAGAGGGCGTATGCGCGTCTACATCGTCACCGATCTCGAAGGCGTCACCGGCGTGACGCTCTGGTCGCAGGCGGGACCGGCCGGCAGCCCGGCTTACGAGGCGAGCCGGCGCCTGTTGATGGGCGACATCAACGCGTGCATCGAGGGCTGCCTGGAGGGCGGCGCCACCCGGGTGACCGTCCTCGACGGCCACGGCATCCCGATGAACGTGCTGCCCGAACTGATGCACCCCGCCGCGGAGTACCTAGCCGGCAGCGGCTTCCCCCCGAGCTGGGGCCTGGAAGAAGGCTACGACTGCGCGATGCAGGTCGGCTGCCACGCGATGAACCGCACGCCGGACGGCGTCCTTTGCCACACCCAGAATCACCGGACGGACGCCCGCTACTGGTACAACGGCATCGAGCTGGGCGAGATCGGCCAGGCGGCGCTGGTGTTCGGGCATTACGACATCCCCTGCGTGCTGGTCACCGGCGACTATGCCGCCTGTCGCGAGGCGCAGGCGCTGTTGGGCGAGCAGTGCGTCACCGCGGCGGTGAAGTTCGGCTACGGGCGCCAGTGCTGCCGGATGCTGGCCCCCCAGCGCACGCACGCGCTGATCAAGGCTGCCGCGCGCGAGGCGCTGAGCCGGGTGGCCACCGCCCGACCGTTTAAGCTAGCGCTGCCGATGCAGGCCCGTCTGGAGACGCTGGCCGTGGAGATGCCGGAGACCGCCTCCTTCGCCGAGATCGCCGCCGCCCCCCACCAGGTCCACGAGGGCCGCTGCGAGACGCAGTTGGAGGTCTACTCGTTCTGATCCCCCCTCGGAGGAGGAACCACCAAGAGCCTATCCGAACCGTAGGGGCAGGTCACAACGCCGTAGGGGCGAAGCAACCGGCATGCCTGACTTTGGTGCACACGCGTCGGTATGGCCGCCGGTTGCTTCGCCCCTACAAACCCAGGTCCGGGTGATTGCCGGAGTGCCCGAGCAATCGGGCTGCAGCGGTTGCGAGGCCGCATTGCTGCGGCACTCCGTCTACTCTCCCGGGCGATTGCCGGAGTGCCCGAGCAATCGGGCATCGCACGGTGGGAGGCCGCATTGCTACGTTCCGCGGTGTGTTGGCCTGGTGAGGAGTGACGATGCGGGAGAAGCTGCGGGCGATCCCCGCGGTGGATGAGATCCTGCGGCAGCCGCCGGTAGCGGCGCTGCTGGAAGAGGTGCCGCGCGCGCTGGCGGTGGCGGCGGTGCGCCGGGTGCTGGAGGGCCTGCGAGAGCAACTGCGCGCCGGCGCAGAGGTGGAGGTGGCCCTCCCGGCGGTCACCGCCCTGGCCGCGCAGGCCGTGGCCGCGCAGGCCCGGCACTCGCTGCGGCCGGCGATCAACGCTACCGGCGTGCTCCTCAACACCGGCCTCGGCCGCGCCGTGCTGGCCCCCCAGGCCGTGGCGGCGCTGGCCGCGGTTGCCGGCAGCCACTCCACTCTCGAGGTGGACCTGGAAAGCGGCCGGCGGGGCTCACGCCTCAGCCACATCCGCACCCTGCTGCGCCTGCTCACCGGTGCGCCCGCGGCAGCGGTGGTGAACAACAACGCCGCGGCGGTGCTGCTGGCGCTAAACACGCTGGCGGCCGGCCGGGAGGTGATCATCTCCCGCGGCCAGCTCGTGGAGATCGGCGGCGCCTTTCGCATGCCCGACGTGATCCGCGCCAGCGGCTGCCGCATGGTGGAAGTCGGCACCACCAACAAAACACACCTGTCCGACTACGAAGCCGCCATCACCCCCGACACGGCGCTGCTGCTGCAGGTGCATCCCAGCAACTACCGGGTCGTCGGCTTCACCGAGGAAGTGCCCCTGGCCGAGCTGGTTGCCCTGGGGCATCGCCACGGCATCCCGGTGATGACCGACCTGGGCAGCGGCGCCCTTTTCGACGTGACCCGCGCCGGCCTGGCGCCGGAGCCCACCGTGCCGCAGGTGGTGGCCACGGGCGTGGATCTGGTCACCTTCAGCGGCGATAAGCTGCTGGGCGGCCCGCAGGCCGGCCTGCTCCTTGGTGACGAAGCGGTGATCCACCACGCCACCGCCAACCCGTTGATGCGGGCGCTGCGCTGCGGCAAGCTCACCCTCGCCGCCCTCGAGGCAACCCTGCGCCTCTACCTCGATGAGGAGGCGGCACTGCGCGACCTCCCCACCCTGCGCGCCCTCACCCGCCCCCCGGCCGAGATCGCCGCCGCCGCCCGGCAGGTGGTCGCGGCCGTGCATCACCCCAAGCTCTCCCTCGCCATCGTCGAGACGACCGCCGAGGTTGGGGGTGGCTCCCTGCCGACTGAGGCGCTGCCGAGCTTCGCCGTGCAGGTGACGCTGGCCGGCACCACGCCGGAAGCGCTTGCCCGAAAGCTGCGCCAGGGCGACCCGCCGATCTTTGGCCGCATCAGCAAAGACCACCTCCTGCTAGACCTGCGCACCGTCGCCCCCGCCGAGATAGAGGTGATCGCCGCCGCCCTGAACATCCTGGACGGCTGATCCCCCGGCGGGAGTTGCGCGTGTCGGCAGCGAACAGCGTCGCGGGGTAGCGCGGGCGCACCCCGGCCACGACCCCGGCCGCCAGTGTGGGGCGGCCTCCACTGGGAGCGAAAGATGCGTCCATTCATTCGCTTATTGCTGCTGCTGGCAGTGGCTGGCCCGGCACTAGGCCAGGCGACGCTGCCGCTGGAATTCCGCGCGGATCCGGGCTGGGAGGCACAGCCTGGCTACCTCGCGAACCCGGCGCAGAACCCCCGCGTTGAGGTGCGCGACGGCGCCGTCGAGCTGAGCATCGCCGAGCCGGGCAAAGGAATGAAGTTCCGGCTGGCCCTCGCCCCGTTCGATTGCTCGGCCGCCGACTACCTGCTGCTGCGCTATCGCGCCAGCAACCTGGGGCCGGGCTATGCCCTATGGGCGATGTCTGGCAGTGGCCCGGGCCGCGAGTGGATAAACACGGCCGACCTGAAGTGCGACGGCGAGTGGCACACCCTGGCGCTCGACCTGGTGGGCCTCCAGGAATCCGGCATGCTGCACGCCCTCCTCACCGAGGTGCAATGCCAGGGTCCCCCCGCCCGAATCGCCTTCGCCAGCCTGGTGCCCGCGGACGAGGTTCCGGCCGGCGCCGACGTGTGGCCCCCGACGCGTCCCGAGGAGCCGGAACTGGTGGTGCGCGCCGCCGCGCTCCCGGTGCCGAAGGCGCAGCCTACCTGGCTGCTGAACCCCACCTCTCAGGCAACCGCCCGGCACCGCGACGGCCTGCTTCACCTGCGCGTCGCCGGCGCTGGCAAGGGGATGAAGTGGGCGGCACCCCTCAGCGAGCTTCCCGATCTCTCTCCCTATCGCTATGTGACCGTGCGCTACCGGGCACGCGGCTTCGAAAAGGGAGGGGGCGACTACTTCATCTGGCTTGCCAACGAGGTCGGCGGCCAGGCGCCGCGTTTCGCTCAGCCGGTTCGCCTGCCCGACGTGGTGGACGATGACCAGTGGCTGACCGCCGTCTTCCCGCTGGAAGCACCGTTCCAACCGCGGGAGATCGCCTTCCAGGTGCAGAGCAAAGGCGCCAGCGCCGAGGCCTGGATCGATACCCTCCGCTTCACCAGCAGCCGGCCGATTATCCCGCTGGCCGAGGTGCTCCCGTTGACCGAGGGCCATGCCGCCACCCGCCTGCCAGCGAAACAGGCCTGCCTGGTGGACCTGACCCCGGTCGCCAACGACCGCGCCGAGCCCCGCCTGCGCCGCCTGGGCTTCTCTAGCTGGCCGGCGGCAGAACGGATCACCGTTCGCGGCATCCCCTTCCGCCTGGCGCGCGGCGAACGCAACATCCTAGCCACGCCCCGCGACATCGACCAGGTGGCCACCGTGCCACTCCAGGGCAAAGCCTCGGAGGTCTACCTCCTCCTGGCAGCCCGCCTCCCCGCCTTGGACCTGGCGCGCATGGGCGACGGCCTGCCGCTGCGCTCCTTCGAGAACCCGGAGCGCTTCGTGGTCCGCCTCACCTACCAGGACGGTGTTACCGACGAGATCTTCCCGATCCGCCTGGGCAGCGGCAAGCACGAGGTGATCCCCGGGGTGGATGTCTACTGCGTGCCGGTGCCCCGCGGCGCGACCCTGCGACGCCTGACGCTGCGCAATCGGATGAACGCCGGCAGGTTTCTGCTGGGTGGCGTCACGCTCAACACCGGCAAGGCGCTCACGCCGCGCCCGGTGGTGGCCGGCCTGCCCCCCGCCGCGGCCGCCCGGCCGATGGCCCCCGGCGCCGGGCGCATCCAGAAGCGCCTGGGCGGCTTCCTGGTTGCCAACAATCTCCTGAGCCTCGACCTGCAGACGGTGAATGGCATCGGCCTGCGCGCCGCCGAGAACCACTGCCTGCGCGGCGGGAAGATGCGCATCGAGCCAGGCCCCCTCTTCACCGTGGGCATCGGCGAGAAGCTCGTCCCCTCCACCCGGGTCCGGACCGGGTCGGCGGTGGTCCGGCGCCAGGGGCAGCGGCAGACCCTCACGGTGCCGGTAGATGCCACCGCGGCCGGCGTGCCGCTGAAGGGGGAGTTCGTGTGCCGCGTGGGCGAGGGCGCCGATATCCTCTTCGACCTGCGCCTGAAGGTGACCGGCAGCCAGATAGTGCAGCCGGTGGTCCACTTCCCGACCGTCTCCGGGGTAGTGCTCGGCAGCGTGGAAGATACCTGGTACCTCTGGTGCCGCAAGGGAGGCCTGATCAATCGGGTCCCCCACTTCGAGTGGGGCTACTACGGCGGCCAGTACCCGTTGCAAGTGGCCGACTTCTTCAACCCGGCGCTGGGGGGTGGCCTGTCGCTGGCAACCTACGATCTGAAGAACATCTACAAGAGCTGGGCGATGGCCAAGCAGGAGAACGGTGGCCTCTGGCGCATCGAGTATACCCCGCGCGAGTACCGCCCCGGCGAGCAGCTTGAGATCGCCCCCACCGCCCTGCGCGCCCACAGCGGCGACTGGCGCGCCGCCCTGAGCGAATACCGCCGCTGGGTGTCTACCTGGTACCGGCCGCAGGTGCCCCGCAAGCCGTGGTTCCTGAAGGCGTTCAACTACCGCCAGCACTGGGCATGGGGCAACGACCTGCGTAACGAGCAAACCGGCCAGTGGCGCATCGAAGAGGTGATTGCTGCCGACCGCGAATTCTTCGGCTGCCTCGATTACCTGCACATCTTCGACTTCGGAGAATCACGTGTCTACGGGCGGGTGGGCGACTACTGTCACTACGAGGAGCTGGGCGGCCGCGAGGCGATGGCCGCCGCCATCGAGCGCGCCAAGCAGCTCGGCGTGCCGGTGGGCGTCTACATCGAGGGCTACCTGTGCGACATCCGCGCCCAGTGGGGCCGCGACAACGTGCTGCGTTATGCCATTCAGACGGCAAAGGGCGAGCCGCTACTCTATAGCCCCGGCGGCTCCGAGTACATGATGTGCCCCGCGACGAAAGGGTGGCGCGACCACTTGGCGGCGACTTATCAGCGCGTGGCCGGCGAGATCCGCCCCAGCGGCATGTACATCGATCAGCTCGGCTTCCTGGACGCCTGGAAGACGTGCCACTCGCGCGAGCACGGGCACCTGGTGCCGGCCTATCCCAACCGCGGCGAGGCCGCCCTGTTGCAGGCGATCCGCGCCGCCGTGCCTCCCGGCATCCCCACCCTCACCGAGGAGACCCCCTGCGACGTCAACTCCCAGTACAGCGACGGCGCCCTCGGCTACTCGGTCACCTGGGCCAACCCGGAGCTGGCGCCCCACCGGGTGGATCTCTTCCGGTTCCTCTTCCCCGACTTCAAGGTGTTCCAGCTCGTGTCGTACAACGACTTCGTGGAGGGCGGCTGGCACCTGCTGAAGTGGCCGTTCTTCAACGGCGAGGGCACCTGGCTGCACAACCCGATCACCACCGGCTTCTCCACCGACGCGCGCGACTTTCTCCGCCAGGCGTTCGCGATCCTCAACCGCTACGAGGACGCCTTCGCCTCCAGCGACGTGGAGCCGCTGGTGCCCACCCGCCGCCCCACCCTCTACGCCAATCGCTTCAGCGGCAAGCGGCACACCGTTTGGACCTTCTTCAACGCCGACTACACCACCGCGCGCGGCGAGTTGCTGCGCCTGCCCGCCTCGCAGGGGGGCCGCTTCCACGATGCCTTCACCGGCAAGCCGATCCGCCC